>JAFOCU010000448.1 GCA_017381055.1 Lachnospiraceae bacterium | reverse complement strand
CTCTTCAGAGCTCTTATCAATACCTTCATCGGCTACGATTCCCACATTGATAGTATCTACGTTTTCTGACTTTTCTGTAATATCTGAAAATGCCATATAGAAAAATGTACCTAACACAATAGGGAATATTCCTGTCCAGAAGAGAAGTACTTTTTCTTTAAAAAGAACCTTTAACCTATATTTATACAAATGCCAAAACATAGCTTCCCCTCCTAATCTCTAAGCTGTTTTCCAGTAATTTCAAGGAATACGTCATTTAATGTTGGAAGCTCTGAATATACTCTTCCAAACTGAATATCCTTGTCCTTAAAGAAATCTATAAGTCTTACAAGATTTCTCTGTCCCTTTGTATAGTGAACCTTAAGATGATTATCTACATACTCTACCTTATATACATGTGGTAAGCCCTTAACTTCTTCCATAATTTCATCAGACAAATCAAGGATTTCAGCCTGAATAGTCTCACCTGTCTTAATCATATCCTTAAGCTGTTCCTTTGTACCTATAGCAAGGTTCTTTCCCTGATCCATAATGGCGATTCTTGTACAAATCTGCTCAACCTCTTCCATATAATGAGAAGTATACACAATAGTTGCACCCTGCTTATTGAGTTCTACAATACCCTCAAGAATCTTATTTCTACTCTGTGGGTCAACTGCCACTGTTGGCTCATCCATAAAGATAAGCTTTGGCTTATGAGCAATACCGCAAGCAATATTAAGTCTTCTAAGAAGTCCCCCTGAAAGCTTTTTAGGTACAAACTTTCTAAAATCTTCTAATCCAGCAAACTCAATCGCCTCATCAACATACTGCTTTCTAAGCTTCTTATCAGTAATATAAAGACCACAGAAATAATCAATATTCTCCTCAACATTCAATTCCTCAAAAACAGCTACATTCTGAAGAACTACACCTATATCCTTCTTACTTTCATAACTGCTGGCATCCATAGACTTACCAAATACTTTTACCTCACCCTTATCATACTTAAGTAGTCCAAGAATGCAGCTAATAGTAGTCGATTTTCCACTTCCATTTGGACCAAGCAATCCAAAAATTTCACCTTCTTCAATTTCAAGACTGAAATGATCAAGGGCTACTAACTCTTTATATCTTTTTACGAGACCATCGATTTCAATTACTTTACTCATATTCATACTTCCTTTCGATAAATAGCTTTTACATTAGATATCTTATCACTAAAACACAATATGCAAAAGTGATTATTGTCACATCTTTTCAATATTACATTTGTCATAATTATTTAAGCAAAAAGACCTTCAAGATGCAAAACATCTTGAAAGCCTTTTCTATGATGGTATACTTTTTACTGGTAATTTGACCAGTTTCCATTATTATAGATTTTATTCATTCCCTTAAGTGTTATATCACTTGTCTGTGCACCACTACCATTTGTAAAGATTACATACTGTGCATCCTCTGGAATTGTTGTTCCATAGATATTTCCATCTACCTTTGTCATCTCAACTCCTGGCCATGATGTCATCTTTGTATTTGAATCACTCCAGTAATATGCCTTTACTGTACTCCAGTTAGCTGTATTCTTGAAGAAAATATTTCCTTCAACTGGTTCTACAGGATCTTCTGGGTCTTCTGGTTCTTCTACCACCTTATAATCAGACCATGAGCCGTTCTCATAAATCTTATTTACACCCTGAAGTGTAATATCATCTGTCTGTGCCTGACCATTGTTGAAGATAATATACTGAACACCTTCTGGAATTACGATGCTATATACACCATCACCTTCATTCTTCATAGCTGTTCCTGGCCATGCCATCATTGCCTTATTTGAATCACTCCAGTAATATGCATTTACTGTGCTCCAGTTATTTGTGTTCTTATAATATACTGTTCCTCCAATTATTGGGTCGATTGGAGGCATTACTACTTCTCCGCCTCCTCCGAAGCCATCCTTATAAAGAACAACTATACCAGATGAACCAATCTGTCCTGACATTGTAGTTTTTGTTACTTCCCACTTTGCACCTGTGATCTTATCATAATATGTACCTGGCTCTGTTAAACCACCTGCATTTGTAACTGTTACATAGAAGTTACTTCCGCTACCTGCAACAACTACAGCACCCTTTTCACGGCTTACTACTGAACAGTTATTGCTTGTTGCATAATAGTCTTTCTGACCATTCATGTCATTGTGGAAATGGTTAACAGCCGCTATTTCTGTACTCTTAAATGCTGTACTTCCCTTCTGTCCAGCGTAAATGTTCTGCTTAACATTTGAATTAGGACGCGAGAAATATAATGCTGTAATCTCATTACGGCTAGCAGCTACTGCATACGCACGATCGATTACGTTCTGGCTCATACCATGTGAATAACCCCAATCATAGCCATTTGACCATGTATCATGGCTTTCACTCCAATATACTAATTTATCATTTGAAATTCCCTTTGCAGCCCAATTACCATAAGATGCTGGAGCCTGACCAGCCGCAAATGAATCACGAAGTGTCTTACCATATGTGCTATCTGTAACAGACATATAGTTTGTATATTCCTTCATTAACCCTTCGTTGCCTGACCCTCTATCATCTGGACCAACAAGGATTTCACCATAGTGATATAAGCCCTGAGCTGTTACTGTAGGCCAGAATGAACATCCTTCACTTGGTAACTGAATGTGCTTTGCAGCATCCCAACGGATACCATCTACACCTATATTCTTTAATTCGTTAATGTAGTTAGCAACTACCTGCTGTACATAATAGTTCTCACTAGCAAGGTCTGGCATACCAATTTCGCCACGTGTAACCTGGTAACGATCTGCCCAGCTATGAACCTCACCGTATGTGTGCCAATACTGACCATTCTTTAAATCATTCTGGATATTAGAATGATTACCTGCAAGATGATTAGCTACTACATCTACGATAACCTTAATTCCGTACTTTTCAGCTTCTTCACAAAGTGACTTAAGCTCGTCTTTTGTTCCTAAATCATTAGTTCCAATATAGAATCCAAGTGGCTGATATAACCAATACCAAACACCTGAACATACACCAACCTGTGCTGGTGATGTCTGAACTGATGTAAAGCCTGCTTCAGCAATGCTTTTTAGTTCTGCTTTGATATCATTATATTTCCAGTTAAAACAATGGAGTATAACTCCATCTTGAATGTCGCTAGCAAGACCATAATCTGTTGTAGCCGCTTCTACGCTAGCTGGTGCTGCATTTGTTGATACAAATGGATTGTCAATAAGACCACCAAAGATTAATCCAACAGCAACAATAAGTGATAAAATCTTAGCTTTGAAACTAAACTTACTTCTCTGTCTCATTTTCTTCTTCTCCAATTAATTTAGTAATTTACGTGTTCATAAGGATCACTTAAGGAACCCCCAATACATCTAGCATAGCTATAAATTAAGCTACCCTCCTTTAATTAAAGTTTTTTTGCTATACCTAAATTTCCGTTCCTTTATACTGATACATTTTTTGAATATTTATAACAATTCATCGAAATATCAGTAAATATCCTACTGCTAAAATATATAATATAACTACATCCAATTCAAGCAAGCCACTTTCGAATAATATGTAACATATTTATGAATAAAAAACTAAAATGTTGTTTTTTTACAATGCAATATGATAGTTTTGTACTATTAAATGATATTTTTGTGATTTTTGATAGTTTTGTTCAATATGTTTTTTGCTCAAAATAGCAAAAAAAGTCCCTAACCACAAGGGTTAGAGACTTTTATCTGTCTAATATCAACCTATTTATTTATTTATATTCACTCCAAGCCTTTCCATCAAAAATCTTATTTAATCCTTCTAATGGAATATCTTTTGATTGATCACCAACAGTATTATTAAAGATTATATACTTAGCATCATCTGGAATCTCAATGCGATATACATCACCATCAACCTTTTCCATTTCAACACCTGGCCATTTTGTCATCTTAGTATTGTCATCATTCCAATAATATGCACATACTTTCTTCCATTTACCAGTGTTTTTAAAATATACATACTGCTTTTCCTTTGGCTGCTCTGGTTGGTCTAAATCAGCTGAACCCATTTCAACCCACTTTTCGCCTACACATATCATGTTTAAACCTGGATAAGCAAGGTCATCAGTCTGTGTTCCATCTCCATCTGTAAAGATTACAGACTCTACACCTTCTGGAAGTGTAAATCCATATATATCATCTCCAAGGCTGTTCATTTTTTCACCTGGCCATGTAGTCATCTTAGGATCTATTGTACTCCAATAATAAATATATACTTCCTTCCAGTTCATAGTATTTTTAAAGAATACATTTCCTTCATAATTTACTGATGAATCTGATGTATCTGGCTTTTTATCAGCTATTGTTCCCGAGTAATCTGACCACTTCTCATCTGCATAAAGCTTATTAGCACCTGCTAACGAAATGTCAATTGTCTGTGCCGCATCTCCATTATTAAAGATTATATACTCTGTTCCTTCTGGAAGAATAATTCCATAGATGTCACCATCTACCAATATCATATCTTCACCTGGCCATGCACACATCTTTTGGTCTGCCATGCTCCAGTAATAAGCCTTTACATTACTCCATTTTTCTGAGTTTTTAAAGAATACCGCACCTGTTGTAGGAATTGGTTCTGTAGGTGTTGTTTCCTCAGGAGTTGTCTGTGTATCTGTCTTTTTATAATCAGACCACTTACCATTATTATATATCTTTCCTGCTCCTGCAAGAGATACGTCCTTAGTTTTTAATGCATTACCATCATTAAAGATGATATATTCACTTCCTGCTGGAAGATCAATACTATATACATTACCTTCAACTTTTTTCATCTGAACACCAGGCCAAACGCTTAACTGCTCACTCTGACTTGACCAATAATATGCATATACATTTGCCCAATTTTCTGTATTGTTATAATAAATAGTTCCTTCTGTTACAACTGCTTTATTTGAATCTGTAAAGCCATCGCCTTCATTCTGAGTTCCTGATGTTGTTGGAGCCACTGATTCTCCATAAATAACTGCAATACCTGTGTCACCAATTGTTCCAGAAATAGTTGTATCTGTTACAATCCAGGTTGCTCCCGTGATTGCATCCTTATATCTTCCTGGTCTTGTTAATCCATCTGGATTTGATACTTTAACCTGGAAATCACCACCCGAACCAGCAACTATAACCGCTCCAAGCTCACGGCCAACTACTGCACAATTGTTTTCTGTAGCATATGCATCTTTTTGTCCAATCATATCATTATGAAAATGATTTACTGCAGATACCTCAGCACTTGTAAAATGTGTGCTTCCTTTTCTTCCCGCAAAAATATTTTCTTTAACGCTTGACTGTGGACGCGAGAAATATAAAGCTGTAGCACCACTCTGACTTGCTGCAATAGCGTATGCTCTATCTATAGTATTCTGACTCATACAGTTTGAAAAACCAAAATCTTGATTATTTGACCAAGAATCATGGTTCTCAGACCAGTATACAAGCTTATTCTTTTCAACACCTCTTGTAGACCAGTTACCAAAATCCACTGGCACTGTACCATCAGCTAATGATTCACGAAGATACTGTCCATATGTACCATCTGTTACTGAAATATAATTTGTATATTCAATCATCAAATCTTCATTGCCAGTTTCTCTATCATCTGGGCCATTTGCCATATCACCATAGTGATATAATCCCTGGCTTGCAACCGCTGTCCAAAATGTTGTACCTTCGCTTGGTAATGAAATATGCTTTGCAGAATCCCAACGTATTCCATCTACACCAATATTTTTAAGTTCTGTTATATAATTGCTAATTACCTGCTGTACATAAGCATTTTCATGATTTAAATCTGGCATAAGTATAGAACAATGTGTTACCTGATAACGATCTGAACGATTTACTATCTCTCCCATTGTATGCCAATATTCTGATTCCTTTAAGTCTGACTGTATATTAGGATCATCTGCAAGGTGGTTTGCTACTACATCTACAATAACCTTAATTCCGTACTTCTCTGCTTCATCACAAAGTTCCTTAAGTTCACCCTTTGTACCTAAATCATTTGTACCAATGTTAAATCCCATTGGCTGATAGAGATAATACCATAATCCCGAATTAACGGGAATCTGAGCCGGTGATGTCTGAACTGATGTAAATCCAGCTGCTGCTATATTCTTTAACTCAGCCTTTATGTCATTATATTTCCAGTTAAAACAATGAAGTATAACACCATCTTGAATGTTGTCCGCTAATTTATAATCGATATCTTTGTCACTTGCATGAGCACTTGTTTTTTCACTGTCTGGATTAGAAAAAATCTTCACTCCAACAAATAGAACTATCAATCCGATTATAACTCCAGCGGCAATTTTCTTTGTCTTATCGCTTAAATTCTGTATAAATTCCATTTTCTTTCTCTCCATTTCTGAATTGAATAACAATATCATAACCCTTGCTCTTTTATCCGTGTATCAATATATATCATTAATCCATTTGCGTCAAGGCTTGATTATGCTAGAATATATCACTTTCTTAAGGAATTTTCAACATTTTTTGCATCAAAAAAGTGCCGTATTGTATTAGTACGACACTCTTTTGTATTATATTAGTTATTCTTCTTTAAATAATCAGCTCTACCAATCTCGTAAAGGTTATTTCCCTCTGAGTCAATGATAACTACAAGAGGCATATCCTCAACATAGAGCTTTCTCAAAGCCTCTGCTCCTAAATCCTCGTATGCGATAAGCTCTGCCTTCTTGATACACTTAGCTAAAAGTGCACCT
>JAFOCU010000447.1 GCA_017381055.1 Lachnospiraceae bacterium | reverse complement strand
TCTGCATTAATATTATATGAATGATAATCTACACCAAGACCAATAGGGCTGATGATTGGAAGATAATCATTTTCAATTAAGTCATATAAAATCTTTGGATCAACCTTTTCTACTTCACCTACATAACCGATATCCTCACCGTTAGAAAGCTTCTTAGAACATGTAAGCATCGCACCGTCCTTACCACTTAAAGAAATAGCCTTAACACCTAATTCTTCAACCATAGAAACAAGCTCTTTTCCTACCTTACCAAGAACCATCTCTACTATCTCCATAGTTGGTTCATCTGTAACACGAAGACCATTGATAAACTTTGGTTCCATACCAGAACGCTCTATCCACTTGCTGATTTCCTTACCACCACCATGAACGATGATTGGTTTAAATCCAACAAGCTTTAAAAGTGTTACATCCTTAATAACATTCTTCTTAAGCTCTTCGTCAACCATAGCACTTCCGCCATACTTAACTACGATAATCTTTCTATTAAAATGCTGAATATATGGCAATGCCTCAATTAAGACATTGGCTTTTTCCTGTATTGATTCCATTTCCTTATCTGTCATGATTAAATTCTCCTTATCCTTTGACATTAAATTTACTCTATGTAAAATTCTACGCCATTATATCCTTTATAATTAATATTTTCAACTAGCTTCTGTAATCTGCATTGATGCTAATATACTCATGTGTCAAATCACAGCCCCATGCTGTCGCAGTAGCATCACCCATCTTAATATCGATAAGTGCTGTAATCTCTGGCTGGGATAAAATCTCAGTCGCAACTTCTTCACTATAGCCAGTTGATACACTATTTTCTACTATCTTTAATTCTCCTACACTGCTCTTGAAGTATAAGTCAACCTTCTCTGGATCAAACTGAGCACCAGAATAACCCATTGCACAAAGGATTCTTCCCCAGTTTGCATCGTGACCTGCGATTGCAGTTTTTACAAGATTTGATGTAATTACTGATTTTGCAATAGTCACAGCCTGCTCCTTGTTTTCTGCACCCTTTACAACTACCTCAAAAAGTGCTGTAGCACCTTCGCCATCACCAGCCATCTGCTTAGCTAAATATGTATTAACTGCAAGCAATGCATCTGAGAACTTCTTGAAATCCTCATTTTCTTCTGTAATCTCATCATTTCCTGCAAGACCATTTGCAAGCACAAGCATTGTATCATTTGTTGAAGTATCTCTATCAACAGACACCATATTAAATGTATCCTGAACATTTGCTTTAACAGCCTTTGTAAGCATTTCCTTGGAAATATTCGCATCAGTTGTTACAAACGCAAGCATTGTACACATATTTGGATGAATCATTCCTGATCCCTTACACATACCACCAACTGTAACAGTCTTTCCACCAATTTCTATCTCATATGCTATTTCCTTTGAATGAGTATCTGTTGTCATAATAGCCTCTGCTGCCTTTGTTGCATCAGCCTCAGTCTCACCAAGAAGTGGAGTCATAAGCTTCACACCTTCTGTAATCTTATCAATAGGAAGCTGAGCACCGATAACACCTGTTGAAGCAACAAGAACTGCTGACTCTGGAATATTTAAAGCCTCACCTGTAGCCTTAGCAGTAAGTGCACAATAATCATAGCCTTGCTGCCCTGTACAAGCATTAGCTATACCACTATTAACAACAACAGCCTGAACAAATGGGCTATTTTCAACTACATCCATATCATATTTTACACAAGCAGCCTTTACCACATTCTTTGTAAATGTTCCAGCCACCTTACAAGGCGCCTTGCTATATACAAGAGCCATATCCTTTTTTTCACTTAACTTCTTTATACCAACTGCAAGACCTGTTGCGCTAAAGCCTGTTGCAGCTGTAACACCACCTTTAATCTGCTTCATAAAACATTTCTCCTTTTTATTATATAGCTAATCCCTTTGTTGCATCACAGCCAAGTACAAGATTCATACACTCAACTGCTGCCGCAGAGGCACCCTTACCTAAATTATCAAACTGTGATGAAATCACTATTCTATCTTCATTACCTGTTACATATATTTTAAGTCCATCCCAACCAGATAAACCATTACCAGCGATGAAGCCACTAGCTGCCACCTCATCGTCAGCTTCACTAACCTTGATAAATGGCTGATTCTTATAGTAATCAGCATAGAAGCTAAGTAAACTCTCTACAGTTTCTTTCTTATTTAACATATCTGTATAAAGCTGAATTGAAACAACCATTCCACTATAATAATCATCAATTATAGGTGAAAATAATGGTGTTCTCTCTAAACCTGTAATCTTCTGCATTTCTTTTAAATGCTTGTGCTGCTGAGTAAGTGCATACACTCTACCAGAATTATGTCCAACCGGCTTATCTTCCCCTTCATATACAGCGATTGCATTTTTACCAGCTCCGCTGTATCCTGAGATACCAAAACAGCTTACTGGGTAATCCTTTGGTAAAATACCTGCAGCAACTAATGGATATACTAAAGAAATAAATCCTGTAGCATAGCAACCTGGAACTGCGATTCTCTTACCCTTAATTACTTTTTCTTTATGCTCCTCAGATAACTCTGGGAAACCATATGCCCAACCTTCTTCTGTACGATGAGCTGTGGATGTATCAATAATTACTACATTTTCATTTTCAACTAAAGATACAGACTCCTTAGCTGCTACATCTGGCAAACATAAAAATGTAATATCCGATTCATTTATTAATCTCTTTCTTTCATTAGGATCCTTTCTAAGCTCAGGATCAATCTTTAATAATTCTATATCGTCACGACCTTGAAAACGCTCATGAATACGAAGTCCTGTTGTTCCTTCACTTCCATCAATAAAAATCTTTGTCTTCATAATTCGTTCCTCCATATTAAAAACTTATATTGAGTTTGGAGCCTC
>JAFOCU010000446.1 GCA_017381055.1 Lachnospiraceae bacterium | reverse complement strand
GGAACTAGGCCTAATATGCCCTTTAAAAGGGAGCTTTTTCCTGTACCATTTTCTCCTATGATACTGACATAGTCGCCCTTTTCTATCTCAAAGGAAATATTGCTTACTACATTTTCTTTTTCATATGCTATTGAAACATCCTTACATATTAACTGCGACATAATATCCTACTTTCTTTGTATATATAAGGGAATCGCCCCCATTATACACTAATTCATTTATCATATTGTACAAACTTTATATTGTATTTTACATGCTACGAATACTTGATTTTCTAAATACTTTGATTTCATATTATTTATATTGACGTGACCGTAAAATATACAATATAAAGTTGTACAATTTGACTAATTCATTTTACTAATATAGGGGTTCGATTCCCCTATTTATATCTACTCACTCTTACAGAGTGCTTTCTTTAAATTCTCTACGTTTTGTTTCATAAGAGAAAGGTATGTGACTCCGACTTCCATCTCTGCCTTGGATACGTTGTGGCAGGAATGAAGTAGGAGGGCTTCTCCGCCTATCTCTTCCGCTATGATTCGAGCTGCTCTCGGATCTGTCATTTCCTCGTGGAATACATAGGTTACTTTTTCTTCTCTCATCAAGTCAATAATTTTAACTATTAGTCTTGCACTTGGCTCTGATTCTGCCTGACAGGAATCAAAAGCTGCTACATAATTAAGACCATACTCATGAGCAAAATATGACATTGCAAAGCGACCACCAAAATATAATGTCTTTGTATCGCTATGCTCTACAACTTCTCTAAGTTCACTATCTAATTCTTCCAAGCTATGAATATATTCATGAGCATTTTCCTTATAGAACTCTGCATTTGCACTATCCATTTGAATAAGCGCTTCTTCTATGTTTTCTACCATTTTCATAGCATTAACTGGACTTGTCCATATATGAGGGTCTGCGCTGTGGCTATGATCATGGCCTGCATGCTCGTCTGAGCCTAAGATAACATTACCATCATGACTATCTTCATCGTGTTCATCTTGATTATGCTTATCTTCTATATGTTCATTCTCATTGACATCTGCTATATGCTCATCTTCGTGAATTTCATCATCTTCCGAATCATGATTCTCCTCATGAACATGATTATGTTCGCGATTTTCTTCTTCACATATAGTCTCAACACCTTGACTTACATCCAATATAGTGAGTTCTTCATTATCTATACTATCAAGTATTTTAGCTACCCACGGCTCCATCTCGTCGCCCGTATAGATGAACAAATCCGCCTTATTGATAAGTATAATATCCGATGGTGTAGGCTCAAAATCATGAGACTCTACGCCAGGTGATAATAAAAGCACAACCTCCGCCTTATCCTTTACAAGCTGTCTTGCAAAGTCATACTGTGGAAAAAGCGTTGTCACAACAAGTGGTTTATCACCATCTAAATTGGCATATTTTCCTATATTACAGCCGCTTACGCTGACCATCAATGTTACTATAAGACATAGACTTATAGCAAATCTAAATATTCTTTTCACTGTTTTCTTCCTTCTTACCAACTTATATTAAATAAACTTTAATAATCATTTATAACTAAACAGCTAAACCTGTAGTAACTATTCAAAACCCCATTCGCAAAATCGTGCCTTCAGCACTTTTTTTTGCTCATGTGGTTACTTCACCATATAAATTTATGAAAAAAGCTCCATGTAAGCATGCTTACATGGTCTTTATTTCATAAATTTGCATGCTTCTGAATAGTTACAATTTATGAATAAATAAACCACTTCTAAGCTTTGGCTCAAACCATGTAGACTTTGGTGGCATAAGAAGTCCAGCATCTGCTACATCAAAAAGTTCTTCAATAGATGTAGGATACATTGAAAATGCCACTGTCATATCAAGGCTACAACGTCTCTCAAGCTCCTTTAAGCCTCTGATTCCACCGATAAAGTCAATTCTCTTATCTACTCTTGGATCACCAATTCCTAAGATCGGAGATAATAGATTATTCTGAAGCACTGATACATCAAGGCCATCTACAGGATCATCACTCTTTATCTCATCCTTAGCAGTAAGCTCATACCACTCTCCATCAAGGTACATACCCACTTTATCCTTTACTTCTGGACCATAAGCTTCTGTGCCAACTTTTTTCACTTCGTAGCAAGTTGAAACCTTTTCTAAAAATTCTTCCTTTGAATTGCCATTTAAATCCTTAACAACTCTATTATAAGGCATAATAAAGAGCTCTTCGTCTGGGAATAAAACTGATAAGAAGAAGTTGAATTCCTCTGTACCATCAAAGCCAGGATTTTCCTCTCTTCTCTTCATACCAACCTTAACAGCTGATGCTGCTCTATGATGACCATCAGCTATATAAATCTGATTAATCTTATCAAACTCATTCTGAATAGTTTCTATATCTGCTACTTCGCCAATCTTCCAAACTGCATGACGAACTCCATCCTCAGAAACAAAATCATAAACTGCTGCTTCCTTCTTTACCTTGCCGATAACTTCATTAATGACAGCATTTGCACGATATGCTAAGAAAATAGGACCTGTCTGAGCATCACACTTATCTACATGATTAATTCTATCAACCTCTTTGTCTGCTCTAGTATTCTCATGTTTCTTTATAACACCATTAGCATAATCATCAATCGACGAACAAGCTACTAAGCCTGTCTGAGCTCTTCCATCCATAGTGAGCTCATATATGTAATAGCACTTGTCATTATCCGTGATAAAAGAGCCTTCCTCCTGCATCTTATCAAGAAGCTCTTTTGCCTTCGCATATACTCTCTCATCATATGTATCAACTGATGAATCAAACTGTGTCTCAGCTCTATCGATGTTAAGGAATGATAACTTATTATCCTTAACTACTTCACAAGCTTCCTCTCTATTATATACGTCATATGGTAATGCTGCGATCTTGTCCGCTAAATCAGCTGCTGGACGAACGCAGACGAATGGTCTAACTGTTGCCATATAAAAAATCCTCCTAAATTATAAATAAATGATAAAAAATCACCCTAGTAGTATAAACTTTTCTAGGGTGAAAGACAAGTTATTTGATTCAATTTGTTTTGAATTTATATGTTTTTTATTAATGCTGAAGCACTCTAGCATTACCAATATTTTGCAACATATTCTTCAGCTTGTTTCTCAGTTAACTCATAATTTTTTACAAGTGTTTCTTGAATTTGTTCTAAACTAACTCCGAAATCTTTACACGAAACTATCATTCGACGTATACTTTCATTTCGTTCTACTTCCTTAACCTCATCTCTAGCTCTTTCTATATCCTCTGCCCATATTTCTCTTAACGCCTCACACATATCCGTTGCCTCCTCAAATCGTTCTCTATTCGCTCTTACTATAACATTCATTGCTGCTTTATAAAGTTCATCTGTTTGATGCTTGTTATATTCTTTACTTAATCTATCGACAATACTTGTATCCTTTATATTATTAGATAAACTTCTAAGCCACAGATTCTCTTCTTCTAATAACTCTGATGAAACCAATATCTGCATTGGTATTCTATCGTTAGTTATATAATATATCCCTTTACCCCGTTTTTCAACACCTAAGCCTAGATTTTTCTTTAAATACTTCATTAAGCTTTCTGGATATTTTGCACTTACATAAGTTATAGTTAATTCCGTTACTTTTATATCATCTACATGAGATGATTCCGACTTGTAAAACAACGCATAACCATAAACTTTCCAAAAATCATCAACACTTAGATAATCAGTTGGACTCTTATACTCGATTATGTTATGCTTTCGAAATATTTGACCAATATTTTTATGTATTAGATCATCGGAGCACTTCTTGATAATAAGAACATCTATC
>JAFOCU010000445.1 GCA_017381055.1 Lachnospiraceae bacterium | reverse complement strand
TCAAGGGTATATCCCTCATTATCTGTCATAGGAGACCAACCCGAAGTTCTACTTAGCAAAGCATTCTCCATGGAAAAATCATTTATCTTTTTGCCCCAATATACGTGAGCTAAATACTTGCCACGCCATACCTTCATTATATAGCTTGTATTAGATGTCTTAAGATGAAACACCTGCTCCTTCTCGTCAATTACAATCGCCATAAAAATCCTCCTGTACATTCTCTTTCTTATCAGGGTATCAAAACCCTTAATAGTGTTTTATTAGTCATATTACACAATTTTATGCTGTGATTTTTACGGTAGCGAAGAATGTTTAGATTTTCTTAATACTTTGTTAGTTATTAGTGATTTCCAAACACGATGTTTGGAAAAGGCGAGCAACACCATGGATGGTGTATGGGAGCCGGTCACGTAATGTACCAAAGAAGTATATCAAAGTATTTAGAAAATCAAATATTCGTAGTATGTAAAAATCATAGTATAAACGTTGTGTAATATGACGAAGAATAATGAATAGGGGGTTTGATACCCTAATATTTCATAGTTTCTACGCCTACGAGTTCTTCTCCCTTATATGTAAGCTTCAAGGTGAAAAATCTTTCTTCCTCCTCCAACAACTTAAAAAAGATTTTATCTCCTTCCCAAAGCTTTAACTTTTCTAAGTCTGACTTTAGAACCCATACTAGTTCCCCTTCGTCGCATTCCTTTATATCACCTTCATATTCTGTAGCTGTGAATAAATGCATGTATTCATTTTCCCATTCATCAGATATAAAGGTAACTAATCCTCTATATTTATACTTTGTAAGTGTAAGTCCTGTCTCTTCATAAACTTCTCTAAGGAGACAGTCCTCTGGACTCTCTCCTTCTTCAAACTTTCCACCTACACCTATCCATTTGTCATGATTTTCATCATTAACCTTTTTTACTCTATGAAGCATAAGATATTTATTATCTTTTTCTATATAACATAAAGTAGTTAAACGCATTATGCCTCCATTTCTTTTGCTTCCAATTTTTGACTATGTAATGTATCTATATATTCCATAAGCATTTTTTCGCTCTTAATCTCGCCTAAGTCAGCAGCCTTTAAACAGAAGCTGTCAAAGCTAGCCTTTTCTTTAGCCGCCTTGTCTACGTCCTTCTCTATTAAAAGATAATAGGCATACATAAGTCTCTTTCTTGGTAGCATAAATTTATATGTAGTCTTTATATAGTTTTTAAGCATCTTAGAATATGTCTTATTCACCTTTGATTCTTTTCCCAAAACAATTTCTAAAAACATTTTATCACAATTCAATTCATTTTTATATAACTCAATAACTTCTTTTTCAGCTAATATTTTCTTGCAAAGACTGTATGCATCATCAAATCTTTTTTCTGAAACAAGGTAATTAATTTTCATAGCAAGCTTCATCTGCATACCGATTCCTGCAATTCCCTTTAACGACTCATCATCATCCATGCCATTAAAATCAATTCCAACCTCCGACAATAACGCTCCATTATGTGTCTTTGCATTAACATCCAAAGTCTGCCATAATTCTCTTTTTTGCTCAGGATTTTTATCTAAATTTTTCACATCATAGGCATCATTTGCAATACCACTAACCTTCATAGGTATTCCATTCATTACAAGT
>JAFOCU010000444.1 GCA_017381055.1 Lachnospiraceae bacterium | reverse complement strand
GATGTTAATAGATTCGTTAACATCAAGAGGATATTATAATATTCATATACTTGACAACAACTCTACATATCCACCACTACTGGAATACTACAAAAGTTGTCCGTTTTCGGTAATTTATTTGGGTGAGAATATTGGATATAAGGCACTTTGGAAATCTGGAGTATTTAATAAATTTAAAGGCTCATATTACGTTTACACAGATTCCGATATGGAAATTGCAGCAGAGTGTCCCGATGACTTTATGCAACATTTTCTTGATGTTTTAAAAAGATACCCTCTGTCTCAGAAAGTTGGTTTCGGATTGCGAATAGATGATCTACCGGATCATTTTATCAATAAAGCAGGCGTCATCAAGCACGAGTCGCAATTTTGGACAAAGGCAATAGAACCCGAATTGTACCGAGCAGATATCGACACTACATTTGCCCTATATAGGCCATACTGCAAGGGAGTGGCAAGTATATATCACGAAGTGTATCGCACAGGAAAGCCCTATATAATCAGACACCTACCGTGGTATGTAGATACGAACAATATGTCAGATGAGGAACTTTACTATGTGAATAACATCACCCAATCGACACATTGGTCAATAAAATCTAAAAAATAATCTGATACTTTATGTTTATATACATAGCGATATTTCTATATCTACTAGTTATAACATATAAACACGACTTTAAGAACGACAAGCGGTATTTAAAACTCAACTACATATTAAGTTGTGTAATACTGATAGCCGTTGCAGGTCTTCGATATAGGATTGGTTATGACACCAATAACTATATGGAGAGTTTTGAACACGCACCATCGTTAAGTGATATTATAAATGGACGTGAGTTTTATGGCGATCCATTATGGATGTATATTATTGGCATCTCGAAAGAGATATATAACGACTTTTTTATAGTCCAGATTATACAAGCCGTTATCGTTAATTGTGCTGTATTTTGGTTTATTAAAAGACATTCGCCCAAACCATTTTTAGCTGTTCTACTATATTTTATATTGCTATGGTGGAATTTATGTTTTGAGGCAATGCGTGAGGCGATTGCGGTTTCATTCTTTCTATTTGGCTTGGATGCGCTATTAGTAAATAAAGGCTTTAAGGCATATTATTTACGCGTATGGCCTGCCATATTTGCCCACTCATTTGGATTTGTAACATTACTATTTCCATTTATCAAGTACCTAAAAGTCAAAAAGGTTGCCATTATATTCATCGCCGCTGTCTTAGCCATATCATTCTTTATTAAGGATTACATAAATGATATTGCTTCAATGCTGGAGATGACATCAGATATGGCATCAGACAAGGCTACAAAATACTTAGAGAGCGACACATATGGAGAAAATAACATGAGTATAAACGGAATGATTACTATGATATTAGGAGGTATTGTGCCTTGTATTCCGATTATAATGTCACTCAAGGGCAAGACTATTTTAGGTAAAACCAATCTTCTTCCATTTGTTTTTGTCTATATCTGTGTTGTTTTCCTTCGAATCCAGATTCCTATTTTCTTCCGATTCCTCAACTATTTTGAAATTCCAGTTATAGTAGCCTTCACGCAAGTAATATACATAGAACGCAAAAAAATTATACGACAATTTGCGTATGCTACGATGTCTATTATGGTACTACTGAGAATGTATTCACTTACAGCCCTTGATGTGGGAACAACTGTAAAGGCTTACCACCGATACATTCCATACAATAGCATATTCCAAAGAAACTTTAACAAAGAGAGTGAAACAATATTTAGCTCTAACTAATATGTTACAGAGAGTGAAAGTTTGTATCTTATTATCTACATATAACGGAGAGAGATATCTGGAAGAACAGCTGGATAGTCTTATAAAGCAAGAGAGTGTTGATGTCGACATTTTGGTTAGAGATGACGGCTCTACCGATGCGACTACCGATATTCTTAATAAATGGCAAAATAATGGATATCTTAAATGGTATTCAGGCGAAAATAAAGGATATGCCTTGAGTTTTATGGACTTAGTTCAGAAATCTGGAGAGGCCGATTATTATGCATTCTGTGACCAAGATGATATTTGGCTTCCCTGCAAGTTAATATCGGCTATAGATAATTTAGACAAGCTCAAAAGCCCCGCTAAACTGTACTGCTCAAACTTATATTATTATAAGAATGGTAAAAATCTTGGTTTGGTAAAAAAACAGATACCTCGATATGATATATACACAAGCATAATACAGAACATAGCAGCAGGATGTACGATTGTTTTCAATCAAGAGTTAAAGAGTATAATGACGCAATGTACACCGAATTATTTGATTGCTCACGATTTTTGGGCATATCAAGTGGCTATGCTGTTCGGAGAGGTATATCACGATGAAAACTCATATATATATTATCGTCAACACGATAATAATCAGATTGGAGCAAAAACGTCAAAAATAGAGAAGTGGAAAAGGCGTATAAATCGCTTGTTCTCAAAAAAGAGAGATGGTCGAGCAGCTCAAGCACAGGAACTATTACGCTGCTTTTCCGGCAGATTAAGTGCAGAAGAACAGAATATTATATCGTTAGTCGCAAACTATAATAATCCGTGGACAAAAATTAAGCTCTTTTTTGACTACCGATATACAATGGGTAGTGCAATAGGTAATATTCTGTTCCGAATTAAAATCATTTTTTGCAAATTATAAATATCAATCAATATGAAGGTATTATTAGTCACAGATCAATATATTGACATT
>JAFOCU010000443.1 GCA_017381055.1 Lachnospiraceae bacterium | reverse complement strand
TGCAGGGCACAGTGGGATATTAGGAAATGAACTCGCAGATGCTTTGGCTACAAAAGACAAAACAAAATTAAATAGGTTGAGAATGGAGCATAATTTTGTTGATAATTCAAATATTTTTTGATATAATAAAATATAAAATATAATAAAGGAGAATGTTAATGGGAAATAATCTTTATGATGAAAAATCTATTGAATCTTTAAGCCCTTTGGAGTTTACTAGATTGCGTCCTGGAGTATATGCTGGTGACTGTACTTATTCTACACAGCTTTTAGTAGAAATTTTCTCGAATGCAGTAGATGAATTTAGACTCGGACATGGCAATCAAATTGATGTAACAATAGATAAAGATATTATTACAGTGCAAGACCATGGACAAGGTTTTATTCCTAATTCTTTTAGAGAAGATGGAAAAACAATTCTTGAAGCTGCATTTAGTGTATTAAATACTTCAGGTAAATATCGTGAAGATGGAACTTATGAAGGAACTTCTTTAGGTTCTTTTGGTATTGGTTCAAAAATTACTACTTTCTTATCTCATTGGTTAGAAGTATGCACTTGTAGAGATAAACAACAAGAACATATTAAATTTGTAGAAGGAGTATTTGAAAAAAGAACAACATCAAAAGTAACAAATAATGTTCCAACTGGAACTATAGTTACTTGGCAACCAAGTGAAGAATTTTTTAAGAATACAACAGTAGAAATAAATGTTATTAAAACATTATTTAAGACTGTTTCTTGTTTATGTCCGGGACTAATTATTAACCTTGATGATAATGGAACAAAAACAACTTATCAATCCAAGTATGGTTTAAATGATTTAGTTGATGACGCGGTTAAAGATAAAGAACTTCTTAAAAATAGATTAAATATCAATTTTGAAGAAGGTAAGAATAAATTAGATTTAGTTATGACATATACTTCTAATTATTCATCTACTATTGTTCCTTATGTTAATACAGGTTTAACAGAAAGCGGACCACATATTACTCAAATTAAGACTGCTTTAACAAGAGAAATGAATAAGTTTTTCAGAGATAAGAAGTGGTTAAAAGAGAAAGATGAAAACTTAACAGGTGATGATATACAAGAGGGAATGTATATGGTATTTAATTATACAGCTCCAAGTGTATCATATGACGCACAGGTTAAATCTAGAATTACAGCTATTGATACAAAGCCCGCGGTTGCCGCGTTTGTAATGGCATTAAATTCTTGGTTAGAAGCAAATGAGAAAGAAGTAAAAAATATAGCAGATAAAGCAATAAACGCTCGTAAGGCTAGAGAGGCGGCAAAAAAGGCTAGAGAAAGCATCCGTGGTGGAGCTAAGGAGAAAAAAGCTGTATTAAAATTACCAAGTAAATTAACTGATTGTTGGAGTAAAGATAGAGACAAATGTGAAATCTTTATTATAGAAGGTGATAGCGCGGGCGGCGGTATGAAAGATGCAAGAAATAATGAATTTCAAGCGGTTCTTCCAGTGCGAGGTAAGATACTTAATTGCCAGAAAGCAGCACTAGATAAAATGATGGCTAATGCTGAAGTTAGAGATATGATTAAAGCTTTTGGTCTTGACTTAGATGTTAAAACAGGTAAAGTAGCATATGACCCTGCAAAACTTCGCTATGACAAGATTATTATCAGCGCGGATGCCGATGTTGATGGTAGTCACATACAAAGTTTATTTTATACTTTTATTTGGAATTTCTGTCCACAATTAATTTTAGATGGTCATGTATATGCAACAATTCCACCTTTGTATAAAATCACAATAGGTAAAGAATATAAGTATATTCAGGATGACGCAGCCCTTGAAAAATTTAGAGAGCAAAACAAAGGCAAAAAATACCTAGTTAACCGCATGAAGGGTCTGGGTGAAATGGATGCGAGTGAACTTGAAGAAACATTACTCAATCCTGACAATAGACAGATGAAACAAATTACAGTTAAAGATACAGCAAAAGCAGATGTGTTATTTGACCAGCTTATGGGAACTTCTGCGGTACCTCGTAAGAAATATATTGAGGAACATAGTAAAGAAGCGGAGGTAGAATTTTAATAATGGGATATTTATTTCAAAGTGAATTAGAGCAAGAATTAGGACAAAATTTTATAAACTACGCTGGTGCAGTTAATGGAGATAGAGCAATACCTGATGCGCTTACAGGTCTTAAACCTGTTGCCCGCAGAATTATGTTTATTATGAATGATGAAGG
>JAFOCU010000442.1 GCA_017381055.1 Lachnospiraceae bacterium | reverse complement strand
GTCTGTTACTTGCCATACACCATAAATTATTTTATTAGAGTAAGTGTGATTCTCTAACCACATTTTACCTCCATTAACTTCAGATATATTTAAGTTATCTTTACCTAGAGGTATTACCCTAGTTATTAAGTTATGTGTATGTGTGTCTTGACTTAATTGTTTTAAGTTTAAATCATTTATAAAGTAAGTTCCGTTATCTTCTCCTACTCTATCTACAATGTAAACTATCTTCTTATGAGTATCAAAATAAAACTCAACATCAAATACAGTAGACATTAACTGTAGCATATGATATGAAGATACTACTGTACCATATAGGTTTCTAGTGTATGTTCTAGTGGAATTGTTTACATGAGTCCATGTTGTACCATTAAGAATAATTTTCATAGTATCATTTAAGTTATTCTCTTTAGAAGTAAATGTAGTATGAACCATACCAAGTAATTCTTCTATATTAAGTACACAATGAACATTTCTCTCTCTACCTTCAGTAGTAATTTCCTTAATTACATACTCATGCCCATCTTTAACTTGTACATATCCTTCTAATTGAAGTTTCTTATAAGTTATAGGTACAGTAAACTTTAATTCACCTATACCATTTAATTCATCTGTAATTATTGCATTATATGGATTTTCTAGTATATCTATCTGTTTATGGTTTCTGTCAAATATCTTAAACATAATTAACACCTCTCATAAAACTGTATTGTCATATTACATGAACTAGAAGTTCTTATTGTAGATTCACCTACATTAAGTTTTGGTAAATGGAATGATTCAACTTTATCTATTGCATTAACTCCATTTGCTTTTATAACACCATTCATAGTATCAATAATTACAGTAGCACCTGAAGGTAATCCCTTCATAGTAAAATCATGTTCAAATCCATTTATTGTAAATCCTGTTACACCATTAGCTAAAGTAACAGTTAATACCACAGGTGTTTTGTATATACCATTATTTACCACTGATAGACTGTTTCCACCTGATACAGTTTTCCTATCAGATAACCCAAAGTCACCATCTAAATTTAAATCTACCTTATAAGTAGTTTGATTTAATTTATCATATTCAGGTTTAGTCTTTAAGTACATTGTATATTTGTATGGCATATCCTTAAACTTAACTACTCCACCTTTTCTAAATTCTTCAGCTAATAAGTTTAAGTTTCTTTGGAATATAGTTTCATTATCTGCTGTAAGTATCAGTCCAAGTTGAACATCTTTAAACTCTATTGCCGAGCCGAAAGATTCAGGTCTATCCATATAATACTCCCACTTAACACCTGAAGATACTCTGTTAGAAGATATGTTTCTATATATAAGTTTTCCACCGAATTGTTTTATATCAATATCATTTAAATACATAATTAATACCTCCTATCTATTGCTCTAGCTGTTTGTTTTAAGAAGTAATCTATGTCACCTTTACTCTTGAATACTAAATCTCCATTATATGTTACAGAATTATTAGATTGGTAAGACTCACTCATAGTAGATGGGTAATGTGTAGTTCCTAGTGTACTTATTCTAGTATCAGGTGTAGCCATTGACCTAGTCTTAAATCCTTTTGTATTAGTCTTAACTGTAGCTGTTTTTGTAGAACTCTTACCGAATAAGTTATTCCATAGTTTCTTAATACCACCTAATATACCTGAAGCCTCGTCTTTTACCTTAACTGTACCTGAAATACCTCTATTAAATTGCTCATTCAAATCACCCCAATAATCAGATATTTCCCCTGTCTTTTCTGATACAGTAAGTCCAGCATCAGTAACAGCAGTTGTAACATCAGTCTTAACTTTCTTAAACGCACTTTCAGCTTCCTTTTTAGTTTCCCCAAAATTCTCTTTAGCTGATTTAACTATCTTACTATATTCCTGTTCAGTTATAAGTCCCATTTCTTTAGAACGATATGCTTGTCTTATCTGTTCTTCCATAGAAGTCCTAGCACTATTAATCATTTCTTCTTTATGTTTTTGTGCTTGATTAAGAATATCCTGATAATTCTCTTTAGTTATCGCAGATTTATCACTTGCTAGTGCTTCCATTAAAGCACGTTCTTCTTCAGCCTTACTAGCTTCTAACTCTATCATACGTTGTGATTCGTTTTGCATAATTTGCATTATCTCGTCACATTCTTCTTGTGTTAAATCTCTCTTTTCATTTTTAGCGTTTTCTTTTATCTCTATTATCTTATCCATAGCATTATTAACAGTATCTTGTTCTAACTGATAATGTGCATCATATTGAGCCATTCTTTCATTTAATGCTTTACCTTCTAATCCAAGACTTTCAGAGAAGAATGACATCATTAATTCTCTCTCTTCAGATTGTTTAGCTTGAAGATTTTCGATAGAACGAGTCCTCCAATTTTCTGCTATGGTAGACATTTCCTCGAATGTACTACTTGTAGTAACACCCATAGATTTAGTAGTCATCATTAAAGTGTTCATTTCAGTTCTCATATCAGCAAATGGTTGTAGTGTTTCCTGTGTCCTAGTAGATACATCTCCTAGTGATACACCGAACGCACCTAATTTCTCTTCTGCTCCATTAAACTGATTGATTATTCCTGTACCCATATCAACCATAAGTTTAAGTGCTGGTGCTAATTTATCTGATATAGATATTTGTAACTCTTGAACAGCCGATTGGAATAACTTAATTTTTCCTTGTAAAGTATCTCCCATTGTATCAGCCATCTCTTGTGTAGCACCTGAACTATTTCTTATACCTTTTGTGTACTCATTTAATTTATCTGCTCCTTGATTTACTAAAGTAGAGAAACCTGATATAGCTGTTTTACCAACTATTGTATTTAATGTAGCTGTCTTTTGTGCATCTGTCATACCTTCTAATGCACCTTCTAAATCTTTTATGATAGCATTAAAACTTCTAGTCTTACCTGAACTATCAAATATCTCAACACCTAATTCTTTAAGTTTAGCTGTTGCCTTTTCATTTGCTCCTGTTAAGTTAAGCATTACTGTTCTTAATGTTGTACCTGCTTGTGAACCTTTTATACCTGCATCCCCTAAAGCCATTACAGCCGATACAGTTTCTTCCATTGAGAAACCTGCTGAACTAGCTACAGGTGCTATGTATTTTAGAGATTCACCAAGAGTATCCATATTAACGTTGGCATTACTCATGGCATACGCTAAAGCATCTGTATATCTTCCTGATTCATCTGCTGACATACCAAAAGCTGTTAAGTTATCCGAAACTATGTCTGCTACAGTAGCGAAATCTCTACCTGAAGCTATTGTAAGGTTTAATATGTTCGGTAAACCAGCCATAATTTGAGTTGTGTCCCAACCAGCCATACCTAAAAACGACATAGCTTCTGCCGACTCTTGAGCCGACATCATAGTAGTTTTCCCTAACTCTCTAGCGAAATCTGTTAATTGAGTAAATGATTCTCCTGTTGACCCTGTGATAGCTTTTACATTTGCCATAGCTTGTTCAAACTCTGCTCCAACAGCAACAGATTCTTTAGCAAAATTAACTACCATTTGAGTAGCATTTGCAACCATATCTACTACACCAATACCGAATCCCATAGCCATACCTTTAGCTACATCATCACCAAACTTACTGAATATACCTCCAGCCTGTTTTGCTGACTCTGCTCCATCATCAATGACTTTCTTATTTGTTTTTACAGCTTCTAACACTGTCTTTTTAGTACCTTCTGCTGTCTTTTCTATTTCAGATACAACCCTCTTAAAAGGACTACCATCTGCATCAAAGTAAACTTTAACTCTCGATTCTACTGTTTTTCCAGCCAACTATATCACCTACCTTTTAAGAAGTCTAATTCTTCGTTCTTCTTATCAATATCAACCTTTTTAACTCTCTTATTAGATTTAACATCAAATGGATTTATTTCTTTAAACTTCTTACTTCTAGTTAATCCTATTGCATTTATACAAGCTATCTTTTGTAATTGATACGTTTGTTCAATATAGTTTCTGTGTGCTTGTATAACTTGTGTAACTTCGTAAGGTGTTAATGAATAGAAGTCGTTTAATGATAATCCTACTACACCTAATACATAAGGTTGTACTGATTTAATATATTCCTTAAATGAATCGAATGTATCTGTTTCATTATCTGAATCATCATAATCCTCTTCATGTTGTTTTCCTAACCCAAAAGCATCTAATATTGATGCATTGACCATAAGGTCTAAAGATAATTTATGTTTTGTATCTAATTGTAAATAATCTCTTAACTCTTCTTCAGTTAGAGATAATCCATATGCACTTATAACAGTTTGCTTATAGTTATCTATTTCAGATTCAAATAATATGTCGTATAATGACATATTTAGTTCTTCTTCTAAAGAAAGTAGAGTCCTTATATTGAACTCTACTTTTAATTTAAATTGATTCATATTATTTTGCTTTACCAGCTAATTTAGATAACTCTCCTGTACCTTGAAGAGTAACTGTGTAAGAAAGTGCATCATCATATGGTGCTTCTATTGGGAAGTCAGTTATTATTGCATTACCTTGATATCCCCAACCTGCATCATCACCTATCTTAACTTTAACTATTGTTCCTGATAAGAAAGCTGTTTCTAAAGCTGTAAATGCACTATCTCCATCTATTAATATACCATCACAGTCTATTGACCATTCTTTAGCACCTGTGATAAACTCTTTCCAAGCACCACCTGTTGCCTTGTTTGATACATCTAAAGTTTCACTACCTCTATTTAAAGTAGCACCTCTTTGACCACCTAATACTTGACCTTCTCCTGTAGAAACAAGTACATTTAGTCCTCTCTTTGCTCCTGCCATGTTATTTCCCCCTTATAATTTTAAAAGTATACACAGTTACCGTACATTTAGTATCAGGTTTCTGTGCATCCCTAAAAGATTCTTTATCTCTCTCTATATTACATAACCCTTCAACAGTTATGTTATTTGCTATGTTATTTATAGTTTTAAGTAAATCTAAATTACCTTTTGTATTATATGCTTCATCCCACACCCAAAATGTAAATCTAGCGTACAATTCTTCATGTGTTTTATATTCTTCACTCCATGTATTAAGTTCCCATAATTTAACATATGGTAATGGAGGATTCTCGGCTCTATTAGTATGATAAGCTATACCATTATCCTTAAAACCTTTAACAAAAGCCTTTTGAATATTATCTCTAATTATATCTATCATTATTTAAGTAATCCCTCCAATAAGTTATGTAGTATATCTCCATTTTTCAACTCATACTGTCCAACACCTATTGCAATAGCATCATGGTCGCCACCTCTTGCAAGTTCGTATTCAGCATAAAATTGTTCAGATTTATTTTGAGCCGAGTTAGTTAATTCTCCCATGACAGCATAACCACCATCTCTCATTTTAAGTGGAAGTATATCCCAAGAAGCCTTCATTAATCCTGTGTCAACATGGGTAGCTTGTTCGACATTTTCTTTAATCTCTTGTAGTGCTTCATTGGCTAAATCTCTATAAACCTTCTTATTTTTTGCTCTACTTAACAAACTTCTTAAGTGACTATCATCATAGATAGTTGTTTTAAACATTCGTGTGTCTTACCTGTCTAAACTTATATAAGTGTTGTTTTGATTGTGGATTCTTTACCATGATATGATATATGTTTCCATCATATTCAAAATAGTCTGTATCAATTCTATCTCTAGTATATAGCGTACCTTCTAAATGTGATAAACCTTGTCTATTTTGTAAACCATCCTCATTTTGTGAGAAGAATATACGGACATTTGCATATATACGTTTTACAGGTACATAATTCATTTGACTTCCACCATAGTCATCTTGTACCTCTACTTGTTTAAGAATAGTTATTCTATCTCTTAATACCATTGTTACATCATCCTAAATCTCTTTAGGTGAGTCGGTGGATTTAACTCTACAAATCTATCTATGTCTGCTCTATATTCGTCTAGTAAGTTTCTATCATATATGTACTGTATTCCCTCATTTAGTTCAGAGTGTACACCTTCCGAACCTAATAAGTTATACCTACTACACGATACTTCTTTCCATATCCAATATAAACCTTCAGGTAGTTCTTTGTAGCCTGTGTATGCTAGTAATCTTTGGTAAACAGTTTCAATTATCTCTATTAATACCATATCTTTACTATTATCGTCATGTAGATTAAGTAATACTTTTACTGAAGTAAGTGTTCTATGTATAGCGTGATTCATAGTTACACCTACTTTTTAACCTTTTTAGGTTTAGCCTTTGGTTTTACTTCTTCTTTTGGTGTTACATCTTCTAATTTAGTGACACCATCTCTAACAGTTCTTCTTAATGTACCTACACCCATGTATGTAACCCCCTTTTATTTACAAATAAAGAGATAGGCTCTTAACCTATCCCTTGACTATTTAATTATTCTGCCATAGTTATTTTTATAACTTTTGAAGCATCCTTTAAGTAAGCTACATAATGCTTATCTATTGTTATTACAGTAGACTTGTGTATTATATCTCTGTCAGATTCAACCATTGTATCTCTCTTTAATTCTAACCCTAAAGCACCTGCTCTAACTATTAATATCATGTTGTCAGGTACAGTATTAGATACAACTATTGCACATCCCATTATTTCACCAACTTGACCGTTTATGAACTTTTCTCCTTGTGATACAGTTACCCAAGCTGAATCTTTTCTTATTTCTGCATATCTCTTTGGAGATACGAATGCAACTTGACCTTCATGTACATCTTCTTTGAATTTTACTAAAGCATCAGCAAATACATCAGCATTAACTACTCCTGTAGCTGAATGTTGTAAAGTTACGTTGTTCTTTAATACTTCAAAACAATCATAGTTTACTTTGTCTAATATAGATTCAGCTAATTGTCTTTCACCTTCACCTATTGCATCACCTAATCCTGATAATACAGCTTCATCTGTTAATTCTATACCTTTTCCAGCTTTCTTAACTTTTACGTTTGTCTTTGATTGACCCATTTTGCTTAAAGGTATAGCTTCACCCTCTGCAACATCTTCAGCTTTTCCTATGTAAGCCCAAGTTGGGAAAGTTAAAGTGTCCCCAGGTTGTCCTTGTAAGCTGTGACCAACTACAGCTAGTGGTGCGAATTTAAATTCTGCTTCTAATTTTCTTTCTACGAATGCTCCCATTACTTCAGGGTTTATTAATTGTGCTAACTTTGTAGCGTTTGTATTTATTGCCATTATGCAATACCTCCTAATAAATTAATTAATATTATTTTATACCCATTAACTGATTATACAGTTCAGGGTTTTCTTGTGCTAATTGTCTTCTCTCATGGTAAGTCATTTTCATTATATCCTTTGTAGGAACATTGACTTGTGGTTTAGTATCAGCCTTTGGTTTAGCACCTGAATTAGCTGTAACTTTCTTTAGTTCTCTTGATACTAAATCATCCATGATAGTTTTAAATGTAGTAACACTTGCTCTTATACTTTCTTCAGAATCATAAGAAACATAATCAGCTAATGAAGAATCTAATCCTCTCGAACTTAACTCACCTAAAGCTATAGTTCTCTTTTCTGCT
>JAFOCU010000441.1 GCA_017381055.1 Lachnospiraceae bacterium | reverse complement strand
TGCAAACATTCCACCTACATTTCCAGCTATTATTATGGCTGCTGTTGTTAGGGCCACAATACCTCCAAATTCCTCTGACACGCTTATACCGATAGCCGTTGTAATGGATTTCGGAAGCAATGACACATACATAATATGGTCAAACTTAAACAACATACAAAATCCAAAAATAGTTAGTGCACTAACTAAAACACCTGACAAAATACCCAAAATAACTGCTAAAAAATTCTTCTTTAATATTTCTAATTTCTGATAAAGGGGTATGGCAAGACACACTGTAGCAGGTGTTAAGAAATAAGTCAGTACAGATGTACTAGCTTTATACTGCTCATAATCTATTCCCGTAACAACAAGTACAACAATTACAATGGCTGTAGCTGTAACTAATGGTGTTAAAAAACTTATCTTTGTTTTCTTTCTTACATATATTCCTATCTGAAAAGTTATTAAACTTAAAAAAACTCCAAAGAACGCTGACTGGGTAAGAAACTCTTTCATTATTCATTACCTCCTTCTTTGATGCTATCATCATTATTCCCTGACTTAGGTTTAGTAAATCTAATAATCATCTGAGAAATTCTTCCTGTTACAACCATTACTATAAATGTAGATATCACCGCAATAATACAAAATGGAAGAACTACACTTTTAAGCTGTGGCCATGCACTTAGAAGTCCCACACTTGGAGCAATAAACATAACCGGTAGCACTGCAACAAAAAATTCTGCCGTCTCCTTCACAGCCTCTAACTTTATTATTCCGCTCATAAGACCTATAAGCATTAACGCAAGTCCATATACACTTGCTGGTATCTTAAATGGTAGCAATTCCTTAATACACTCTCCCATAAAAGCAATTATCATTATTATCATAAACTGTTTTATATACTTCATAAATCCTCCTAATGTTCCACGAGCAGTCTGCTCTAACTCCGTCACAAGTGGTCTGAATAATTATATACTTATAGGTTTATCATGTCTACACTTATATAAATATTGTACCCTAAATTTAATATATTATCTTGTATATTTTACCTTATTATGATACAATTTTAACAAGTTTTGGTTTGTATTTTAACAATTATATAGAGGAGTTTTGTATGAGTGATAGGATTGTTGGTCGTGTACACAAAATTAGCATTCGTAATCGCAAAGCAAAATCTGATACTGAACAAAAATATGATTCCCTAACAGGTTTATATACAAAAGATTATTTTCGTTCCTGTGTAGATAAATATTTTCTTCAGCATAAAGATGCTTGCTCTGCATTATTAGTAATTGATGTGGACAATTTTAAAACTGTTAATGAAAATTTAGGAAATGCCTTTGGAGATGAAGTACTTCGCGGCATTGCCAAAGCCATAAGTAGCTGTCTTGCGTCTGAAGATTTAATTGGACGTATTGGTGGCGATGAATTTACAGTATTTACAAAAAAATATATTAATAAAGAACAGATTGTTCGCACCATTAGCAAGATATGTTCCCGCATATCTTCTGTTTATGTGGGCGAATTAGAGGATTTTTCTCTTTCCGTTACTTGCGGAATAGCTTTGTTCCCAGAAAATGGCGACAATATAGAAGCACTATACGACAATGCTTGTAAAGCACTTGTTTACGCTAAGGATATCGCCCAGCTTGATTATAGTTTTTACCAAGAGGATATCCCTGAGATGGTAAATGCTCCTTTCAACAATCATAATCCAGATGATTATACTACATTTAATGCACCAACAACTTCTTATGATAAATACGGCTACAAGCTTACAAACATGGCTTTTAAACTTATGGAGGATACTAAAGATGTAGACTCTACTATTAATTTGCTCCTTCATACTTTAGCCGATCACTTTGAATTATCTGTTATATTTGTTCGTCAGGTTACTGAAAAACCACGTCAGCTAGAATATATCTACGAATGTGTAACAGGCAATTATAATCGTTTATTAGGTACAAAGTGTAACTATACAGATGAAGAATGGGCAAATCTATTAAATCACTACGAAGACGGTTATTTCATTTTCAATGACTTTACCCACCTTCCTAATGAGCTTATAAAATCATCTCCTTTTGTTAATAACGTTAAAACTGTATTAGAAATTCCTATATACAATAATAATACATATACAGGAAGCGTAGAATTCGTTTCTATTACTAAACATAAAAATTGGAATGACGAAGATATTAACACTTTAAAGATGTTCTGTCGTATTTTATCTTCCTATCTTCTCAATATGAGAAACTTGAAAAAAACTGAAGATCTAATTGCTGAATTGACACATAAGGATGCCTTAACAGGCCTTATGAAATATGACACCTTTGTTAAAACGGTGAAAGACTTTGCTAT
>JAFOCU010000440.1 GCA_017381055.1 Lachnospiraceae bacterium | reverse complement strand
CGTCTTTTGCTATCTTTAAGTAATCGATAGCCCATTCAAGAGAACGCTTGATTTTTCTATCTTCATATACGATGCCAAAAATCTTTTGAATATCGTAGAAGAATACAGGTGTTTTAAACAATGGGAAATCATAGTACTTCATATTACGCTGAAGCTCTGTTACATCCATAGGTCCCCAGGTGCATATCATAAAGTCATCGCCACACCATTTTAAAAATCTTGAGAAAACCTCTGGAAATGGCTTGCCAAGAGCAAGAGTTTTTGAATCAAGGTGAGTAATCTCTTTGATTTTATAGTGTACGTGAGGATATACCTTAGGGCGTATGACCTGGCAAAATTCTGAAATTTTATTCATAGAAGAATCTAGTTTGACAGCACCTATTTCGATAATTTCGAAAGGCAAGTCTTTAACTCCGGGCTCTTTGCCGGGAGAAACTTGATTCCACTCAAGGTCTAATACTATATAGTTCATAGTTTTATAGGCTAGCAAAAAGTGCTGCTATTTCCTCCTCGGTCAATTGTTTGTTTGGCGAATCATCTACCTTAGAGGCAAATGGATTGCTTTCTTCTGTAATAGTGTCAACTTCAATATTTGTATCACCTGAGTCGTCGTCACCGATAGTATCTATCATAATGTCATTTTCGTCATCTATAGAATCCATCAGTATATCACTACCATCATCTATAGCAGCATCAAGCTCAGGGGTCATTTCATCAGGAATAGTTATATCTTCAAGGGCTTCGCTTTCAGCCATCTTATCAAGGTTGATTTCGTTTTCGATTTCATTCATAGTAGCATCAAAATCATCATCCTCATTAGGCATTGTAGACATATCTAATTCATTTAAATCAAAGCCTAAATCATCCATAGTAGGTACAACCTCAGCATCCTCAATGATGATAGGTTCAGCCTCTGGTTCAGTAATAACATCAGGAATAATGATAGGTTCTGGCTCAGCAACAACCTCAGGAACAATCATAGGTTCCGGTTCAGCAACAACCTCAGGAACGATAATAGGTTCCGGTTCAGCAACAACTTCAGGAACGATAATAGGTTCCGGTTCAGCAACAACTTCAGGAACAATAACCGGAGTAGGAGCTACAGCTAGTTGAGGAGCCACTACAGGAGTAGGAGCTACGGCTGGTTGAGGAGCAACTACAGGCTGAGGAGCTGCTACTGGTGTAGCAACTGCAGCAGATACATAAGCACTAAGGTCTGAAGCCTCAGATGCACTCATAGAATTAGCGCTTAAAGCCTCTTTTACATTTTTTACCAAGTCAGCATTTGCTTTAACTAACTGGTTAACTGTTATAGCTGACTGAACTTCCTTGGCAAGCTTTGCATTAGAAGCAGATAACTGATCGATAAGTGAAGTCATATCATCGCCATCAGATTTCTTATCTTCAAGAAGAGCCTGCTGAGAAGTAATCATTTTGTTCATCATAAGTTCTACAGCTTTTACACTCTGTGCTTGTCTCATATCAGCATCCTTAGCATTTTTCTTAGTAGCAATATAGATTGCTTTCTGAGCTTTAAGAATCATATCATTCTGCTCAGCTTTTTCTGCATCGCTGTCGGCTTTAATCTTAAGTATGCTATCAACTGTAAGATATCCAGTAATGAGCATAATAATACCTATACCTATCAACATAAAATGGTCATAAGGATTACTCATGATCCAATAAAATTCAAAAACACAAGCTGCAAGGAATGCCATTGAGAAGAATGGTATTCCATAATTCTTTCTATAATTCTTCTGCTTATCCATAAGCACCTCCAAGGTCACGTTAATAAATCAATAATACCATATATAAAGGATTTTTACAAATTTTATATAAGATTTTTTGTGGAAATTAGTTGATTTTTTTCAAAATCAGTGTATAGTGTGAAACAGATAAGTATTTTAGACCAAAAGGGGATAGAGATGCATAGTTATTTACGAGCTATTGGATTTAGCAAATATACAACTAAAAAATCTATAATTGGCCTGCTTACAGACGTGAAGAAGATAGATGGTCAGAGTGAACTTACGGGCTTTGGAGATGATAAGTTAGTAGAACTTAGAAAGCTCTTTGGAAAGAACATTGGTATAGCTTGGAATGGAACAAGCGTATCTGAAAAGACTATGGATATAGATTATTATTTTCCATTTGTAGTAGGACAGTATAATAATATTCACGAGGATGTAACAGTGGAGAAGCGCTATGAAAAGAATGCTTTTCTTGGAGCTTGTGAGGATTTGCGAGTAGGTGTGTCCATGATTTTCCACGTGCAAAATGCAATGGATATTATGCATATGAAGGCAAGAAAAAAGGAAATGCCAAGATATTGTTCTGTAATCTTTAGTGCCTTATCATTGTCTGGAATGGTGCTACTTCCTATAAAGATGTCACCAAATGACGAGAATAAGAAAAAGCAAGCCCTAAAGAGAAGAACAAATCTTATATCAGCTGCAAGACAGGGTGACGAGTCGGCTATGGAGGCGCTCACCTTTGAAGATATGGATACATATGCAAAGATATCAAAAAGATTAGCTCATGAGGATGTATTCACTATTGTAGCATCATCATTTATGACATATGGACTTGAAAGTGATATGTATAGCATTATCGCAGATATTGCAACTGTGGAGATTATAAGAAATCAGATTACAGGTGAGGGAGTATACCTCTTAACACTTAATTATAATGATGTACTTATTAATCTAGCGATAAATGAGATGGATTTAGAGGGAGAGCCACAACCAGGCAGAAGATTTAAAGGAAATATATGGTTGCAAGGTAGAATAATTTTACCGCGAGGAGAAAATGGAGAATAATAAAAAGATGCATATAAGCTGTTATTTAAGCCTATATGCATCTTTTGAATTTGTAAAATGGATATTTTTTACCAATATAAGTTCATATATTTTTCTGCGTCGTAGCTATTTAACATGAATTTTTCCTTGACAAGTATGTAAACTTTTTCCCAAGAGCCACCACATTCCTTTGTTGATTCTATCATACAACGTATACCTTCGTTTCGACCAATTTCTATGCCCTCTTTTTTAGACTGTTCAATGTCGTCAGCCCAAAGCTCTTTTAATGCTTCGCACATACCCATTACCTCCTTAAATCTTTCTTTATTCGCTCTAGTGATAATATTCATCATCGATTTATATAATTCATTATATTGATGCATGCTATATTCCCTAGACAATTTATTAATAATATCTAAACTAGTCAAATCATTTGTCAAACTTCTTAGCCACAAATTTACTTTCTCTGATAACTCAGATGTAACAAGAAGCTGTATCGGAATAATGTCCTTGCCTATATAATATATCCCTGATTCAATTTTATCAATAGTGAAACCGCGTATATCTGAAAGATGTTTAGCTAATTTTGTTGGGAATTTAT
>JAFOCU010000056.1 GCA_017381055.1 Lachnospiraceae bacterium | reverse complement strand
GAACTAATTTGATTAAGCCCTCTTGATATTGCATTTGCCTATCTATTGTAATGCATCCATTTTTTAAATCGATATTCTTCCATTTAAGTCCATAGCATTCATTAATTCTTAAACCACAGTATTTTCCTAAAAGATATGCGGTTTCCGCATTTGTACCCTTAAAATAGTTATCTAGTTTAGATAGAGTATTGCTGTCAAAATATACTATATCTGTTTCTTCATCTATTTTCATTTGTGGCATGTGTATTTTAGTATCTTTATTTACACATAATTTATTATAATCATCAACAGATAGATAGTTTCTAGAATATGCTTGACCGAATATTAAGTAAAACATTTTAAGGAAAGATTCGGTGTATGAATATGCTCTATCTTCTATATAATATAGTTCATCTAGATAGTCTTGTATTTGTGCAACTGTTATATCATCTATATACCTGCTACCGAATCTCTTTTTTAAATGGTTATTCCATAAGCTGTCTTGTTTCTTGATAGTAGCATAGGCTTTGCCGCTTCTTCCTTTTTCACAGTATTCTTCATACACTTCCTTTACAGTTTTTCGTATCACTTCCTTTTGTTGCGGCAGCAGGGCTTTTGTTTGTTCTTGTGCTATGGCTAATGCCCTTGCTTTTGCTGCTTGCTTTGCAGTTTTAAAAGGGTTTCCTGCTTCGTTCTTGGTTCGTCTTTGGATTTTATTTTCTCCATTTACCTTAATGATAAAGCGATAAGCCCAAAAACCATTTTTAAGTTGGTATACACCAGTTTCTTGATTTTCCATACATAAACTCCTTATAAGTTGGCTTTTTGTTGACCTAACTTGTAAGAAGATGTTATAACATGTACGGAAATTGACCTATGATGTATAAAGAAGTTAAGAGTTGATGAAAGTTGTAGAAGATAGCCTTGTGCTTCCTATGACACAGTGCATGAAATGGCAAGGGATGAGGCAAGACATGGAAAAGCATTTGAGGGACTTCTTAACAGATACTTTGGTTAAAGAAGAGTTTGAAAATTAGTAGTTAGATAATATATAGAGGATAGGCTAAGCCTATCCTCTGTTGTCTTTAGAAAACTAGATTTGTATATATAGTCCATATGGTCTATCATATTTTAACGGAGTAAAGATTTTGTTGGTTAAATAAAAAATAAAAGATGAGAGTGAACATCCTCAGTGATATAATGGTTTCGCTAAAAACTAACACTTAGAAGGAGTCACTCTCATGAATATTATAGCACTTTTAGAAACATTAGTGAATGGTTTGTTAGAAACTGAGGAAAATTTTTTTAGTAACCCAAAGGATATCTATGCATTAGAAAAGGCTACAAAGGCTACAACAGACGCAGTTGCGGCAATGTTTATGTCTAATGTATTAAGTAGCATGGACGAAAAGATTTATAACTGTAGCTATCGCGAAGGTCGTTACAATGTTCAGCGAAAAAATAAAAGAACACTTGTAAGTTCAGTTGGTGATATTACATTTGATAGCACTTATTATAAAAGACTTACAGATGAAGGTGGATATGTAAGCCTTCTTGAGGAAATGATGGGACTTTCAAAGCACGAAAGATTTACTGAAGAAGCAGAGGTTATGATGCTTACAGAAGCATTAAAAACTAGCTATTCAGAAGCTGCAAGAATAATACCAAGTAAATCAAAAATAACGAAAACAACAGTTATGAATAAGGTACACCAGATAGCTGATGAAATACCGTACAAAGCACCAAAGGAAAAGAAAGAGTGTACATATCTGTTTATAGAAGCTGATGAAGACCATGTAGCAGAACAGCATGGTAGATGGAGCAAAAAAGAAGATAATAATGGTTTTGTTAGTCGTCTTGCTTATGTGTATGAATATAAGCGTGAAACACCAGGATGCAAAGGTAGAAAAGAATTAGTAAATAAGTTTCACTTTGGAGGATTATATCAAGGTCATGATGGAATTGAGAAGTTCTGGAATAATGTAAATGATTTTATATTGAAAACCTATGAAGTAGACAAGATAGAAAAGATATTTATAAGTGGAGATGGAGCACCATGGATAAAAAGTGGTGCTGATTATGTTGCAAAAGCAGTGTTTTGCACAGATAAGTTTCACTTAATGAAATATATAAATGCAGCATCAGGTCAGATGCTTGATGAAAAGGATATAGCTAAAGAAGAATTGTGGCATCAGTTATATAAACGTTCAAGAAAAGGTTTTAGAGAGTATACAGATGCGATGCTTAAGTCTGCTAATAATACAGAACCAATCGAAAGGCTTCAGACATATGTGTTAAATAATTGGTCAGCTGTAATGATTTCGTTACATAGCGAAATAGTAGATGGATGTAGTGCTGAAGGACATGTAAGTCATATACTTTCAGATAGATTAAGTTCTCGTCCAATGGGATGGAGTCAGAGAGGTGCCGATAGAATGAGTAAGCTTCGTTGCTACGAGAAGAATTATGGCAGAGAAAAGATAATAGACTTAGTGAAATATAGTCGAGAACAAAGAAATTTAAAGCGTACAGGAACAGATGATGCCATAATAAAGCAAGTAAGTCTTAGACAGATAAAAGCGGATCATTACAATCAAGCGAGAAGTTATATCGAAAGAATACAAACTACAATACCAGGATTTGTAGCAAGAAAAACAATTAATATAAGAGAACATTTAAAATTAATATAAAGATGTGCAAAGGCACATATATAATTATTCCTGCTTGATTAAAGTGTATCTACAGAGGAATGGGCGTCAAGGATGCTACGCACCTTCGGCTTCGTCCTTGACCCTCCATTCCCCTGTAGATATAATATCAGCCAAGCAGGAATAATTAAGAGTGCTATAAAGCCACTTTTGACAAATGGATAAAACTGTTGTAAACTTGTGAAAACTAATCAGTGAAATCTTATATCTTAGGAGCTCTCTTTTGTTTTCTAACTGACAGTAAATTTACTCCATCATAAGGATGGTAGTAAAAAATATGTTGCCTTTAACAAAGATTTTACATCATATGTATATACAAGTGATGAGTTAACCAACGATTTCTCAGTGGTAATAACAAGTGAATTCTATGGATTATATAAATATTTCAGAGATGAATTGGATTTATACGCAAATGATCAATTGGTAAAATCAATAAAGGGTGTCGAAGATGTATGGGTTATCAATGATAAGATATATTATATTGCTGAAAACTATGTGAATGATCAATATATTCGCGGTTTATATGACAGTGATGGTATTATTTTTTCAAGTGAAAATTATGAATGGTATTATCGTGAAACTTTTACAGAGAGATATATTGTTGTAAAAAATAAAAATGAAACATCATATCAGTTGTACGATTTGGTTAACAAGGAAGCTATTGTTACGGGCATTGTTGAGCCTAATGGTGAAGAATGCGGTTCATATGGACTTAATCTTGATTTAGAAAATGGAAAAAGAGTACATGTGCATGGACGTCAGTGTGAGGAAGATGAAGAGCAAGTGTTGATTTTTGATGGGGATTTATATTTTTCTAAGAAAATCGATAATTATATTATTTATGGATATCGTGGTAAGGATTCTTATGTAATAAAGAACTTAGAAGGTGATGTACTGTTTGAGTATGATAGAGAAACCTATGACGAGGATTATGTACATAAGTTGCTTATTTACCATACCCCAGAAAAAAGAGCATATTATAATTTTGAGGGTGAATTAGTGTATGAATTCGAAAAGTAAGGATATATAGTAAAAAATATTTCAACAAAAGAAACCTTGAAAATAAACAGAACGATAAAACCCACGAGTTATTTCTCGTGGGTTTTATTATAGAATTTTTTTACTTAAAAAAAGTTAAAAAATTGAAATACGAATATCAATAATAGTATATAAAGAATCGCTCCAATGGCTCCACATACGATTCCTGCTGTAGCCATGCCACTTTTTGAACCTTGTTTGAATGCAACAATACCAAAAACGATACCTAAAATACCTAGAATAATTCCAAATATAAAGAACGAGCAAATACCACATACTAGAGCAGCAATTGCAAATCCCTGTCCAGGTTTGGATGTTGATGTTGGTTGTGACTGATAATTCTGTTCCCATGGTGAGTGTTGAGTCTGATAATTTTGTGCCCATGGTGATTGCTGAGATTGATAATCAGTTGACCAAGGTGTTGACTGGTTTGGTGTACTTTCTAAAGGTGTACCACAATTGTTACAAAAATTTGATCCGTCTGCTGAATTTGCTCCGCAACGATTACATATCATAAGTAATCCCCCTTTGAATTTAGATTACGTTAAGTATATGTAAAACATATAGGATTGTCAATATTAGCAATAATACTTAACGTAATTTATTTCATCTGCAAGTTGATCTAATTCATTCTGTTGTTGTGCTAATTCATATAAAATTCTATCCTGATTACTTTCTAAGCGATTTCTGTGACAATCAGTTTCATATGCTTGGATTAATTCCTTGATTGTATCTGCGCGTCCGTTTTCGGCATAGTCAATCATATTACCTAACACAGTAGTTGTATGATATTTTGCGCCTAGTCCAGGAAGTGCGGATAAACCTTCGTGAGTTTTTGCAGAAATTACAGGACGATATCTGTTGTCTATTTCTTTTTCTTCGGCAATAAGTACTGTGTGTCTAGATTTATACCAATTGGTATGTGGTAGTACGCGCTTTATTAGCTTCTGAGCGATAATAAGCACTCCAAATGAAATATAGAAAAGTACTGAAAATAATCTGTGTAAATATGGCTGACTTTCATATGGCAAACCGCTTATATAATTAGTGTCAGCAATTACAAAAAATATAGCAATTATTATAAATATAGGAATACTAACTAGCAATCTCTGCCAGATTTTTGTTTCGCCTAAGTCTTCTATTTTGTGATTAACAATATTTTTTTCTTGTTTATATGCACGACAAATACTTTCCTTTTCATGTGCTATTTCGTAAGCGCAGTTTAATCCTCTTAATAAACTTAATTTATCCATATGTGTAGTCTCCTTTTACTTTATTATTAAATATTTATTCATTGGTGATAGTGTTTTCTACAGGTTTCTTAAATCTTTCTATTATGCACATAACATTTACTCTGATTGTATAGAACATTTTGCTTATATGTCCTTTTGATGGGTGAGGTGGATTCTCTAATAATTCCGCAAGCTTTGGAGATAAACCGCCACGTTTTACAGCAAGTCTAAATGCTCTAGTTTCCATCTTGCAGTATTTGATAATGTAGTTATAGAAATTAGCTTCTGCTGTCATACCTGCAGCAGATATATTGTTTCCAGCGTTATAGTTGCATAATGTATAGATGTAATCTGATTCGTTTCCTAAGAGACGGTTTCTCTTTTCGATAGCCTTAAGTGCCTTCTTTCTATAGATAGCGCTAGTAATCTTTGCAGCTGGAAGAACAGCTGATGCAAAATCATTCATAACTGAATCGCCGAAAGATTCTGTTCTAGTGTTTCTGTATACCTTTGTTACATGGATTGTTGAAATGTTTCTGTTTCCACCGTTTGCATTTAATAAACTCATAATTTATTCCTCCTAATGTTTAAAAATTTTTTTGCGGCTTATTTGCCTTTTATTATGTGTTCTACTTAAATAACACATGAGATTTGAGTTAGGTTTTATTTTTTTTAACATTTTTTAAAATATTTTCTAGTAGCCGTTTTTTTAGTTCTGTTGGTATGGTTGTTTGTTCTTCCTCTCTTTTTAAAATTTCTTTAAGTGTAATCATATATGCCTCCCTTCGCTTTTTAGGGAATAAGCCTTTATGCTTGTGTTTTATTGTATTGTTTCAATAGATGCTATAGCTTGCATAGCAGAATTATAAGCTTCCTCATAAATAGCTGGATCAACAGTGGCATAAGCGATTATAAAGAATTCTACATGATAGCCGTCTATCCACATATGATATTTTTTTGCATATGTGCTGCTATCTGAAGGTGCTTCTCGATAGAATTCATATCCTTTATATTTTCCTATTTGAACTTCTGAAACACGAGTTGGCATGTTAGGACCATCATTTCTAAGGTCAAGATTTTCTTTTAAAAATTCTGTAAATTCGACTTCTGTGCATGTATTGTCAGTGGCTACATAATTGCAGTTGTAACCAAATTCTACGAAAGAAGTCTGGTCTTGCCCGTTATTGTAACGATATCTGTCTACTTTCAAATCAGAACTACTATATGTCCAATTTTCTGCTAATGGAATTGTAATTCGGTTATATAGATCTATTTTTGGGTTTGTATTTTCTTGGGCTTTGATAACGATTTTTTCACCTAATTCGGTATTGGCATTAATATCGGATAAATATTGTATTAAATCGAATTTGCCTTCATCTTCTGTTGTATTGACAGAGGCTGTGGCTGGCTTCTTTGGATTTGCGTCATTGCCGCATGCAGTTGTTAAAACCATTGTGATAACTGTTGATAAAATGATAAATTTTCTTTTCATAAAGTCCTCCTTTGCACTGTATTATCAGTGTCTTATTCTTTTTGTGGCTCATTGGCCTTTTTTGTTGTTCTACTTATATAACACATGAGATTTGGATTAGGTTTTATAAAAATAAAAAAATAAAAATTTTTTTTATTTGCAAAAATGTATGGCTTAATCTATAATGATTCTTAGGAAATGATTCGTAAAAAACTACATATTGAGGAGGAAATTATGATTACGGAAGACATAATTAAAGAAGCGCAGGCTGGTAATAGCCATGCGTTTGAGACAATTTACAATGAAACTGTTAAAACTGCATACTACGTAGCTAAAAGAATACTTTTAGATGAAGATGCAACAGAAGATGTATTGCAAGAAGCATACATAGCTGTTTATAAAAACCTTACAGAGTACAAAACAGGGAATTTGCAGGGATGGATAGACACTATAGTTGCTAATAGAGCAAAGAATTATCTTCGTAGAAAGAATCCAATATTCTTTTCTGAAATGGAGACAGAAGAAAATCCAGTTGTAGAATTTGAAGAGGAAAAGATTGAGTTTAGACCTGATGAAAAGGTTGATTATAACGAGACTCAGAGATTGATATTAGAAATAGTAGATAATTTATCTCCAGAGCAACGTATATCGGTTATGTTATTTTATTTTGAAGAAAAGAGTATAAAAGAGATTGCTGAAATATGTGAATGTTCTGAGAATACAGTAAAAAGCCGACTTAATTATGCGAGAAAGAAGATAAAGGAGGATGTTCTCGAATTAGAGAAGAAGGGAACAAAGCTTTACAGCATTTCTATTATTCCATTTATTATCTGGATGCTTTCAGAAAAAGCCAAAGCATGCGAGGTTCCAAAAGCGACTACTGCAAAGGTTTTATCTGGTGTAAATGCAACAGTGAATACAGTCGCAAATACAGCTGGCAATGTAGCTGCTGGCGAGGCGGCAAAAG
>JAFOCU010000439.1 GCA_017381055.1 Lachnospiraceae bacterium | reverse complement strand
TTTATCAGGGATGATGGAATGGTAAAGATTTCTAGGAGTGTTAAGGAGAGTGGTTGGCGCATAAGAAATGCAGAATCGGAGCTGATTGTCAGTCTTGGTAGGGAGCCTACTATAGATGAGATAGCTAAGCACATAGAAATGTCAAGAGAAGAAGTGGTGCTTACTATGGAGGCAAATAGAGAGGTGGAGTCTATTAATAGAGTAGTATATGAAAATGAAGGAAATGAGGTGTGTATAGGAGATCAGATAGCTGATAAAAGTAATGGGGAGGAGCTTGTAAATAGAATTGTTTTAAAAAAACTTTTGGAGGAGTTAAAGGATAAGGAAAGACTTATTATTAAGCTACGTTATTTTTCGGACAAGACACAGGCACAGGTGGCAGAAAGTTTGGGGATTAGTCAGGTGCAGGTGAGTAGGTTGGAAAAGAAAATCTTATTAAGATTAAGAGAAAAAATGGAATGTTGATGAAATTTTTAGAAAAGTGTGATATTATTCACCTATAAAACTACAAGGAGAGAAAAAGATGAAGATAAGAAGCCTTGAATTAGAAACAGTATGCGGTATTACAAGTATATTGCCAGAGAATGATAAGCCAGAGATAGCCTTTGCAGGTAAGTCAAATGTAGGTAAATCATCTCTTATTAATGCGCTTTTAAATAGAAAATCATTTGCAAGAACATCCTCAGAACCAGGAAAGACACAGACTATTAATTTTTATAATATTAATAATGCTATGTATTGTGTAGACCTTCCAGGTTATGGTTTTGCTAAGGTGTCTAAGGAAGTGCAGGCGAAGTGGGGCAAGATGATAGAGGGATATTTAAAGACATCACCTATGCTTAAGGCAGTATTCTTGCTTATAGATATTCGTCATGAGCCAGGTAATAATGATAAGGATATGTATGACTGGATTGTTAATAACGGATTTGAGCCAATTATTATTGCAACAAAGTTAGATAAAATTAATAGAAGTCAGATTCAGAAGAATGTAAAGATTATTAAGAATAAGCTTCAGGTAAAGCCTGGAACAATCGTTATACCATTTTCATCTCATACAAAGCAGGGAAGAGATGAAGTATGGCAGCTTATCGATGAGCTTGTAGGCTATACAGAAGAATAAGATACATACAGTAATAATAAAAGGAGAAGCTAATGCTTCTCCTTCATTAATGTTTTCATAATAGTTGAATATAAATCCTGGCTGGCGCCTTTCCAATTATTGCACATAGTTTCAGCAACGTCTTCAGAAGGTACGGAAATATTTATATCAATAAGAGTGTTTGGCCCTTCCTTTATCTGACAGTTAACTACGTAATCTTGATTTGTTGATTTGTAGTAGTCAGATAAAGTTCCAACTTCATTACGTAACTCATATTTATTTTCTAAGATGAAAATATCCATATCGTCTATAATGGCAACTGGAATTTTACTTGTAAATAAATCAACAGTTTCTATACCGTCATCAGTTATTTTATAGTAAGATGCGTTTCTAACAGTTTCACAAGTTATAAGTTTAGTCTCTATAAGTTCTGAAATAACCTGTCTAAATGAAAAGTAGGTAGTATATTCTTTGTTTAAGAAAAAGTCAGAAATCTGAGCATCTGTTAATGGAAAATTTACCTTATTAAGCATATATAGGGTCATAAGTTTATATAGGGTTAAGGGTTCTAGTGACATATTAGTATTCTCCTTTATCCTGCGAATAACAGCGTCCCTGTACAGTATCTCTAAGGGTTAGCTGTTTATTAATGTAATTTAGGACATTTCTTTTATTTTTACTCCATTCAGGAGCTATAAGTATATTCTTTGGACCGTCGCCAGTCATTCTGTGTATAACGATATCCTCACGAAGGTTCTCCAACAGCTTTATAAGAATATCAGTATATTCCTCTAAAGACAAGACCTTAAATGGATTTTTTTCATATTCTTTAGCAAGGTCTGTGTTTGTGAGAATATGAAGAAGCTGAAGCTTAATTCCATGAATAGGGAATTGGTTAATATACTTAATAGTTTCTAACATAACAGGGTAATCCTCGTTAGGTAGTCCTATGATTGTATGGACTACTATATGAATAGGATTGTTACTATGTAATTTATCGTTATATATAGTAATTAAGTTTATAGCATCTTCAAAAATTTTATTGGTATATCCTCGGCGAATAAATGAAGCACTTTCTTCGTTGGAAGTTTGAAGTCCTAATTCTATGAATACAGGTTTGATTTGATGAATTTCATATATTAAATCCATAATCTGTGCATCTATGCAATCTGGTCTGGTTGCAATGCTAATAGCCACGATATCTTTGTTAGTGGCAGCTTCCATATATATAGTTCTTAAACGGTCAATTGGTGCATATGTATTAGTGTAGGCTTGAAAATAAGCAATATATTGACCAGTGTTATCTTCGTTTTTTATCTTTTTACTAACAAGAGTTTTCCCAGTATTTATCTGTTCGGTAATAGAAAGTGAGCATGAGCCTGCGAAATCGCCGGAGCCACCTTCTGAGCAGAATATGCATCCGCGAGTATCTATTGTGCCATCTCTGTTAGGACAGGTCATGCCAGCATCTAAAGATATCTTATATATTTTTTTTCCAAATCGATTTTTTAAATATGAATTTAAATCGTTTATATACATATGGGCACCTCCTGTAAGAGTAATTGTAGTTGTAGCGCAACTGTAATTTAGCTTATGTATTTTAACATAATTTTGGAAAAAATAGTACTATGAATTTGAAGAGATATATTGTATACTTGTAGAAGTATTCGACAATCATTTTTTCGAAATAACCCCCCAAAAATTATTTGATAATAAATTGAATTAGGACATGGTCCGTGTATTTGTGAAAGGAAGTGCAGACTTTGAGAGAAAAATTACAGTCATTGCCTATGGTTGAGTTAAGAGAAATCGCGAAGGCTAATGGTATTAAAAGTGTGACAACTATGAGAAAGGAAGCTCTTATTACTAAAATTATTGAAGCTGGTCAAGGAGGAACTGTGGCTCAAGCGGAGGTAGAGATTGAGGTAGAGCCACAGACACCAGTTGTATCTGAAAGAACTAATACATATCAGAGAACATCTACATATCAAAAAAGGGAAGAGACAGAGAGAACAAATCCTTATCAAAGAAGAGACGATAATAGAACAGAAGCTAGAGGAGAAGGAGACAGAGGCCAGGCTAGACAACAGACTAGAACTGATATGCCGGGCAAAATATATATTTCGCCAGTTTGTCCAGAGGTTCCACTTGATGGAAGCTTGACACCTGAAGAGGAGACAAGAAGATTACAGGCTGATATATATGATCCAACTTTAGACAGTGGTATAAAGACACATGGTATTTTAGAAATAATGCCGGAAGGCTTTGGATTTATTAGATGTGAGAATTATATGCCAGGTGAAAATGATATATATGTGGCTCCTGCGCAGATTAGAAGATATAATCTTAAAACAGGAGATATTATTACTGGTAGAGTAAAAGTAAGAACACAAGCAGAAAAGTTTGCAGCCCTGTTATATATTGATAGAGTTAATGGCTTTTCACTTGGACAGGCTAAGCTTAGAAAACCATTTGAAGATTTAACACCTATATTCCCAAATGAAAGAATACGACTTGAGACAGAAAAGCATAATACAGCTATGAGAATTGTTGATGTGGTATCTCCTATTGGTAAGGGTCAGAGAGGTATGATTGTTTCACCACCTAAGGCTGGTAAGACAACACTTCTTAAGGAAGTAGCTAAGAGTGTTACTCAGAATAATCCAGATATGCATATGATTATTTTACTTATTGATGAGCGTCCAGAGGAAGTAACAGATATTAAGGAAGCTATTGAGGGTAATCAGGTTGAGGTTATATATTCAACATTTGATGAGTTGCCAGAGCATCATAGAAGAGTATCCGAGATGGTTATAGAGCGTGCTAAGAGACTTGTTGAGCATGGCAAGGATGTTATAATACTTCTTGATAGTATCACTCGTCTTGCGAGAGCGTATAACTTAGTAGTACCTGCTAGCGGAAGAACGCTTTCAGGTGGTCTTGATCCAGCAGCACTTCACATGCCAAAGAGATTCTTTGGTGCTGCTAGAAATATGAGAGAGGGCGGAAGCCTTACAATTCTTGCTACAGCTCTTGTAGATACAGGAAGTAGAATGGACGATGTAGTTTATGAAGAATTTAAGGGAACAGGTAATATGGAGCTTATTCTTGATAGAAAGCTTTCAGAGAAGAGAGTATTCCCAGCTATTGATATAGTTAAGTCGGGCACACGCCGTGAAGACTTGCTTCTTGATGCAACCGAGCAGGAAGCAGTAGATGTAATGAGAAAGGCCATAAATTCTATGAAGGCCGATGAAGCAGTTGAAAGAATTATCGATTTATTTGCTAAAACCAAGAACAACGATGAATTCTGTAATATGGTTAAAAAGACAAAACTTGTATAAAAATGTCTTGCATATATTTTTTGTATATGGTAGACTTATTAAGTTGCGTTATGTGTGTATTTACACATAAAATAAAAAAGACGAGATTGGTAAAGTCCAATTTTGCAGGAAGTAAGAGGTGAAATTATGAAGGAAGGAATCCATCCAGAGTATTATCAGGCAAAGGTAGTATGTAACTGTGGTAACGAGTTCGTTACAGGATCTACAAAGGAAAACATCCACGTAGAAATCTGTTCTAAGTGCCATTCATTCTACACAGGTCAGCAGAAGGCTGCACAGGCTAGAGGACGTATTGAAATGTTCAATCGTAAGTATGGCGTTAAGTCTGACAACTAATAGGATTATTGATAAGGTCGAGAATATATATTCCCGACCTTTTTATCATTTTGCGGTGAGGTGAAATATGAAATCGTCGGGAATCGGTGGACAGGCTGTTCTTGAAGGTATTATGATGCGTAATGGCGGAAAATATGCCGTGGCAGTTAGAAAGCCTGATAAAGAGATTATTATAGATGTTCAGGAGCATGTGGGCTTAACAGAAAAGTATAAGTTTTTAAATGTTCCTTTTGTAAGAGGCGTCTTTAAGTTTATAGAGTCGTTGGTTATTGGCATTAAAACTTTAAAATATTCGGCAGAGTTTTTTTAAGAGGAAGAAGATGAGGTGAAAAATACTTTATCGAAGAATATTTAAGAGGAAAATTCGCAAGCAGAAAAGTTAGATATTAATGAAGAAGA
>JAFOCU010000438.1 GCA_017381055.1 Lachnospiraceae bacterium | reverse complement strand
GCTGAAGTTGCTAAGGCTACAGGTTCAGAGCTTACATTAAAGAAGTTCGTTCGTTTCGAGACAGGCGAAGGTATCGAGAAGAAGGAAGAGAACTTTGCAGAAGAAGTTGCAAAGCAGATGGGAATGTAATTTAGTTACAAGCCACGCATAAAAATGTATAAATAAACCCAAGGAAGAATTTATACTTCCTTGGGTATTTTTATACATTTTTATATGCGGCGACAGCCGTATATGAGCGAAACGAAGTGAAGCGAATATGCGTGGCGAGATGAGTAAAGCGAAATCGAGATATGCGCTTGTGCGAAACGAAGTGAAGCGAATATGCGTGGCGAGATGAGTAAAGCGAAATCGAGATATGCGCTTGTGCCACAAAAATTATCTAGATTTTTCTAAAACCCTGTAGTATTATTATATCTATATGATTTAATAAACGGAGGAATAAAGGAAATGGGTGGAGACAATAGAGGATTTGACTCAAAGAAAATTAAACAGATTAGAGAAATAATTTTATTTAGTGCGATTATTATTCTTGTTGTTATGTATAGTGCAAAACTAGGAAAATTAGCACTTTTGTTCGTGGATATAACTATGCCTTTTATAGTTGGTGCTGCCATAGCATTTATGATTAATATACCGATGAAAGCTATAGAAAATAAGCTTCTTGGTAAGTGGAAAGGAAAGGCCGCAGATAAGTTTAAACGAGTTGTGAGTATGCTTTTGGCTATTGTGTTGGTGCTCGGAATTGTAGCAATTGTTATTGTAACCGTTTTACCACAGCTTATATCTACTGTAAAGGAGATTATTATACTTGTTCCAGAAGCATTTAATAGAGCGTATAATTGGGTTTTAAAAACATTCCAAGATAATCCGAAGATTATGAAGTATTTAAAAGAGATTGATCCAAAATCAATTGATTGGACGGGTATGCTTTCAGGAGTTGTTGATTTTGTAAAGAATCAGTTTGGAAATGTATTATCTGGAGCTGCAAGTATTATAGGTAGTATTGCAAATGGCTTTTTAAATGGAATCATTTCAGTTATCTTTGCAGTTTATGTTTTGGCTCAGAAGGAGAAAATTCTTTCGCAGTGTGAGAGAATTGCGAGAGCATATTTAAAAGAGAAGAAATACAATTTTCTTAAAAAGACTGTGAAGCTTCTTAGTGTGAATTTCCATAATTTCATCACGGGTCAGTGTTTAGAAGCAAGTATTTTAGGTTTAATGTTTGTTGTTGTTATGACTATACTTAAGCTTCCTTATCCAGTTCTTGCTGGTGTACTTATTGGCTTTACTGCACTGATTCCAATTGCTGGAGCATTTATAGGATGTGCAATATGTGCATTATTAATTTTAATGGTTTCACCAGTTAAGATGCTTGCGTTTATTATTACATTTTTAGTATTACAGCAGATTGAAGGTAACTTTATTTATCCTAGAGTAGTAGGCGGAAGTGTAGGTCTTCCTTCGTTATGGGTACTTATGGCAGTTAGTGTAGGTGGCAGTCTTATGGGAGTTATAGGAATGCTTATCTTTATTCCGATTTTCTCAACAATTTATATGCTTCTTCGTGAGGATGTTAATAAGAGAAATGCTGTAAAAGCTGGAAATGCAATTAAAATAATAGATATAAGTGACAAAGAAGAAGTAGCTAAAAATCCAGTTGATGAAGCAAATGAAGAAAAGGTAGATGCTGAGATAGAGAAAACTACAGAAAAGTAGCTAAAACAAGGTGTTATTACATATAAACATCTTGACATAAAAGCAACATATGTTATCATATTATATGATTACGACAGTTCATTTGCACCATCCTGTCGTTAAAAAAAACCAGGGCTACTTGAGGAAATTAAATCAAGGTTGCGTAGCAACAGTGATTACACAAATCAGGTGGACGGTATGTCCACCTTTTTTTATAGGAGAAAAATATGTTTACATTAAAATCAGAACATAGCTTTGACGCGGCACACTTTCTATCTGGATATAAAGGAAAGTGTAGTAATATCCATGGACATAGATGGAGAGTTACAGTGGAGATTAATAGTGAAAAGTTAAAGGAAGACGAACATTTGAGAGGAATGATCGTGGACTTTGATAAGCTTAAGGAGGATCTTAAAGCTGAGGTTGATTATTTTGATCATGCGTTGATTATTGAGAAGGATACCCTTAAGAGTGCAACTTTAACAGCTCTTATAGATGAAGGAATACGACTTATAGAGGTGGATTTTAGATCTACAGCTGAGAATTTTTCTAAGTACTTTTTTGATAGAATGACTGAAAAGGGTTATGATGTAAGATGTGCAACGGTTTATGAGACACCTAACAACTGTGCATCGTATTATAAGGATTAGAGAGGTTTGTTATGGCAACATATAGTGTGGTTGAAAAGTTTGTGAGCATAAATGGCGAAGGAACTAAAGCAGGACAATTAGCTGTATTTGTTAGATTTGCAGGTTGTAATTTAGATTGCAATTATTGTGACACTAAGTGGGCAAATAAAGTAGATGTGCCATTTGATACATTAACAGAGTTTGAGATATATGATTACATTAAGAGTACTGGTGTTACAAATGTGACTCTTACTGGTGGAGAGCCTTTACTTAGAGAGAATATAGAAAATTTGCTTCGAATATTAAGTAGTGACAAATCTTTGTATGTAGAGATTGAAACAAATGGTAGTGTAGAATTAAATCAGTTTAGAGATATAAGTGAAAATCTTTCGTTTACTGTTGATTATAAGCTTCCAGGAAGTGGTATGGAAAGAATGATGAATCTTGAGAACTATGAGGATTTAAGAAAAGAGGATACAGTTAAATTTGTTGTTTCTCATAGAGCAGATTTAGATAAGGCAAGACAGATTATTGAGGAGTACAGTCTCACAGAAAAATGTAATGTATATATAAGTCCTGTATTTGGAAGAATTGAACCAGTAGAGATTGTTGATTATATGGTTGAGTATAAGATGAATAAGGTTAATATGCAGTTACAGTTACACAAGTTTATTTGGGACCCTGAGATGAAAGGGGTATAGGAGGACATATGGCTATAGATAAAGAGGCAATAAAGTTTCATATAAAAGAAATTATTAAAGCATTAGGTGATGACCCAGAAAGAGAAGGGTTAAAGGATACACCAGATAGAGTTTCAAGAATGTATGAAGAAGTTTTTGAAGGTATGAATTATACTAATGATGAATTAGCTGTAATGTTTGATAAAACTTTTGAAGATGATGTGGAATACGAGACAGATAGTAAGGATATGGTTGTAGTTAAGGATATTGATATTTTTAGCTATTGTGAGCATCATATGGCTCTTATGTATGATATGAAGGTTACTGTAGCGTATGTTCCAGCTGGTAGAGTTATTGGATTAAGTAAGATTGCTAGAATTGCAGATATGGTATCAAAAAGACTTCAGCTTCAGGAACGTATAGGTTCTGATATTGCAGAAGTTATGCAAAAGATTACAGGTTCAGAGGATGTTGCAGTGTTGATAGAAGGAAGTCATAGCTGTATGACTGCAAGAGGTATTAAGAAGCCTGCTTCTAAGACATATACAACAACTCTAAGAGGTATATTTAAAACAGAGCAAACTTTGTTAAATAGCATATATAGAGGTGAATATGAGAGTATTAGTATTAACTAGTGGCGGAATCGATTCTACAACATGTCTTGGCATGTCTGTTGAAAAATATGGCAAAGAAAATGTAGTAGCTATGTCGGTATCATATGGCCAGAAGCACACTAAGGAGCTTAAAGCTTCAACAGATGTTGCAAATTATTATGGCGTAGAACATATATATATTAATTTAGCAGATATTTTTAAGTACAGTGATTGTTCTTTGCTTGAGCATTCAGATAAGGAAATACCTCATGACACATATGCAAATCAGTTAGCTGAGACTGATGGTGCGCCAGTATCAACATATGTGCCATTTAGAAATGGATTATTTTTATCTACAGCAGCCAGTGTGGCTATTTCTAAGAATTGTGATATTATATATTATGGAGCCCATAGTGATGATGCAGCAGGAAGTGCGTATCCAGATTGCTCTAAGGAGTTTAATCAAGCTATGAGTGATGCCATATATTTAGGAAGTGGCAAGAGTGTAAGGGTAGAGGCACCTTTTGTTCAGTGGACTAAGAAGGATATTGTTAAAGAAGGCCTTAGACTAAAGGTTCCATATGAATTAACTTGGAGCTGTTATGAGGGAAAGGACAAGCCTTGTAGCAAGTGTGGAACATGTATAGATAGAGAAAAAGCATTTGAATTAAACGGTGAAATTGATCCGTTGCTTAAGTAGGAAAGGAGAAACCATGGCAGAGAATAAGGAAATGATTGAAGGGTTATCACATTTAGGTAACAAGACAAAGTATCCAGATAATTACGCACCAGAGGTGTTAGAGACATTTGATAATAGACATCCAGATAATGATTATTTTGTAAAGTTTAATTGTCCAGAGTTTACAAGTCTTTGTCCTATAACAGGACAGCCGGATTTTGCTACTATAACTATTTCATATGTACCAAATATTAAGATGGTAGAGAGTAAGGCTCTTAAACTATATTTATTTAGTTATAGAAATCATGGTGATTTCCATGAAAATTGTATTAATACAATTATGAAAGACTTAATTAAGTTAATGGATCCTAAGTATATTGAGGTATGGGGAAAGTTTACTCCAAGAGGAGGAATATCTATTGATCCATACTGTAACTATGGAAAACCAGGTACTCGTTGGGAGCAGGTAGCTTTTGATAGAATGGCTAACCATGATATGTATCCAGAAAAGATAGATAATAGATAAAAATCTTGTTTTACTATTGCAAGTTTCGTGATATAATGGTCGAAAAGGTTATTTTGCAGATGAACAAATGCTTAATAACAATATATAGAAGGGATGACTATGTACGAGGAAGGAAAAAATCTGGAATTTAAGGATGACAGACAAAAAAGGGTGGCAAAACTTAAAAAGATGATTATAGGTCTTGTGATTACTTTGATAGCAATTCCAACCATTCTTTGTATTGTTTTAGTTGTTAAGCTAGTAGTTATAAAAGGTAAGGTAAATAATATACTTGATGAAAAGAGTAAGCTAGAGAACACCACTGAATATTCTGAAGAGAGTTCGTCTTCATCAGGTGAGGATACTTCAGAGCAAGTTACTCAATCTAATACTGAAGATACTACACAGCAATCAACAGAAGAACAGACAACCACACCAGTAGTTGTTGAGCCATTACCAGATGGTAAGTACGCGTATTTGACATTTGATGATGGACCAAGCTCGAATACAATGCAGATTCTTGATATCCTTGATAATTATGGTGTTAAGGCAACATTTTTTGTTAATGGACATACTGGAGAGGTGATGGAAGAACGCTATAAGGCGATTGTAGATAGAGGACATGCAATTGCATTGCATACTTATTCACATGACTATAACAATGTATATGGTGGGCTTGACAAATTTGAACAAGAGATAGTTTCGCTTCGAAATTATATAAAAGAGGTAACAGGAGTAGATACAACCTTATTTAGATTCCCAGGAGGAAGTTCTAATAGTAGAACTGATGATATAAAGCCGTATATTCAGTGGCTAAATGATAATGGATATTCATATTGGGATTGGAATTGCTCTAGCGGAGATGCAACGGGAACAAAGCCTAGCGCAGAACAGATTGTTGCCAATTGCCTTGTTCAAGCAGATGCAGGTTATAAGAGTCTTGTTATATTAATGCATGATACTAAACCGAAGGATACAACAGTAGAGGCATTACCAGCGCTTATTGAAGCATTGCAGGCGCGTGGTTATGAGATAATAGCAATCGATGAACGCTCCACACCGGTGCAGCATCGTAAATT
>JAFOCU010000437.1 GCA_017381055.1 Lachnospiraceae bacterium | reverse complement strand
GCCCGTTCCCCCGGAGACCACGGCTCCCCCGGAAACCACAGCGCCTTCCGAGTGTAACTTCTGTAGAGTCACCGATGAAGTTACCTTCTGTACTATCATCAACTTTTACTGTTGCAGGTGTAGATAAGTCAATATAACCTTCATTGTAAAGGATAATAACCTGCTGGCCATTAATCTCACCTGTGATTTTGCCATTAGCTACTGTATAGCTTTCGCCACCTACACGATCAACATATGTACCATTTTCAAGGTTTGTGTTTACGTTGATTTCATACTTGCTTGTTGAATTATTGTAAATGTAAAGTCCCTTTGTTCCACGCTCAATGAAAAGAATTGAGTCTGAATCTTCTGGGTTAAATATGTTTTCTTTTAAACCAACCATTGCATTTCTAAATCTGTTAGATGCAACTACGATAGGGTCTTTGTAAAGGTTGTCGCCTGCCATACCGATTTTGTTAAATGTACCCCACATATTATCAGAAGTAGCACCATATGGTCTAGCAAAGAAAAGTGGTGTACCGATTTCTCGAGCAGCAAGAACTGACCATGCACGAGCAACCTTATTGTTATCAAGTGATTCGTATGTCTTATCATCGCCAGTGTAGTTATCATGAGATTCTACCCATGTAACAACATTAGGAGTAGCATCGCCGATACGTAAATTTGTAACAGTTTGTGCTAAAAGTGTTTTTGTATTAAATGAACCGCGTAAGAACTGTGCATATGAGCTAGCTGTTGTAGCACCGATTACATCAATGTAGTCAGCAAGTCTCTCTCCACCATCCTGGAGACATTCGCCGTACATAAAAAGCTTATCTGCATTTGTAACTTCAGTTGTAACTCTTTCCCAGAAGTTGTTTGGTAGAGATGGATCATCCTGTGGATCGTCGCTTAAGCCGATGTGCTTTGCTGTATCGTATCTAAATCCATCAGCACCGCAAGCAATTACATCATTAAGGTATTCAATGTAGTAGTTCTGGAAGTCAGGGTTTTCAGTATTTACATCGTATAAACCACCAACAGCCTGAAGAGTACATTCTGTACGATCATTGTAATTACCGATGGCTACCATACCGTTTGAGTGATAAAGCTTATCAAGACCACCAACAGCGTTGATTAAATCTTCGCTTATAGCTTCTGTAACTTTAGTTGTATGGTTAGGAGCTACGTCAACAAGTACCTTTATTCCGTATTTATGTGCAGTATCACACATTTCCTTAAATTCTTCCTTTGTACCTAACTGGTAGTTACCTATTTTCCAATCGGTTGGCTGGTAATGATAATACCATTTTCCAGAGCCAAATAATTCCATACCAGCATCACCGCCGTCGTAGCACGCGTTTACTGGTGAAGTCTGGATTGTTGAATATCCAGCCATAGCTATATCTTCCATAGATTCTGTAATAGTCTTAAATGACCATGCAAAACAGTGGAGTATTGTTCCGTCTTCTGTATTTTCTCTAAGTCCATATGCGTTGTCTGTTGCGTTCGCAGTTGGATTGTTTGTATTGTTCTGCTCAGTAGATGCAGTAGTACTATTATTGCCGTTTTCTTTTTTTGAGTTATCGCCGCATCCGGCAAAAAGCGATATGGCCATCATGGCCGACATTGTAAGGGCCACTATTTTCTTCTTTTTCATCCTAAAACCTCCTATATATTGCACTTTGTGCAAATTTGTTTGATTATATCATTAATAGAGAAAATGAGGAATGGGATTTTATAAGATGAATAAAAAGTTATATATATATTGAAATTGTTATATGTAAAAAAAAATATCACATTGTATAAAGTGAAAAATAATAGTATAATACTAGTTAAGGTTAGTGCGAGAAAACAACAAAAGAGAGGAGATATACTAGTATGAGCACAAATAAAAAGAAAATATGGATTGTACTATTATCGTTTTTTGCATTATTTGCAATCTTGGTAACATTGATAGTTATCCTTATTTGTAGAGAAAATGATGCTACAGGATATATAAGCGGTACACAGCAGCCTTTAGCAGAAGAAATGTCGGGAAATGGTCAAATAGTTGAAGCAAATAAGACCGATATGACCATAATGGTTTATATTATAGGAAGTGATTTGGAAACAGATGATGGACTGGCAACAAATGATATTAATAAATTTTTTGCCGCTGATTTAGATGATAATATAAATGTTGTAGTACAGGCTGGCGGTGCTTATAAATGGAATAATCCTAATATGGAGGCGGGATCGACACATCGATTTTCTCTAGGAGATAACGAATTAAACGATTTTGTTAATATGGGAAAAGTCAATATGGCTTCACCGGAGACTTTATCTGATTTTATTAAATTTGCAGGAGCAAATTATCCAGCAGAAAAATTCACATTGGTTTTATGGAATCATGGAGGTGATGTACCATTACAATATGGTATTGATCAGATGTTTCCAGGAGAAACACTTACATGTGACGAATTAAAGATGGCATTAGCGGAAGCGGATGTGTATTTTGAAACCGTTGTTTTTGATGCATGTTTAATGGCTACATTAGAAGCTGCTTTAGCAGTTAAGGATTATGCTGATTATATGGTGGCTGCAGAAAGTGTAATATGGGGAGGATTGACATATGAAACATGGCTTCCTTCTTTAAATAGTAATCCTGATGCTGATCCAGAAACACATTATATTAAAATGATGAAATCATATATGAAATTCCTAGATCAAGTAGGTAAGGCAGGTTCTATTTCTATGCTAGATTTAGATAAGGTGGACGAAGTCTATGTAGCATATGTAGAATATGTAAAAGAAGTTGGAGAAAACCTTAGAGACAAGGGGTATGATGAATATTGTAAGCTACGAGATGGTTGCGGTTATTATTCGAATACAGATTCTGTTGATATTGTTACTTTAGCAAGTGCATATATAACCGATGGAAGTAAGGATTTAGTCGAAGCTGTAGAAGATGCAGTTATTTATTCGGATAGTGATTATGCATATAGTCACGGATTGGCTACATATTCACCTCATCAGAGAATAGACAAGTATACTGAGGGAAGAGATGTCTTAGAACGATTAGATTATGATGATACTATATTAGATTGCTTAGATGTATATTGTAGTATTGCATTAAGCTATATGGGACAAGAGGATTTAAACAAATATGCAGGTGAGTGGTTTGATTTAGCAGCAGTACAAGAACATTTTGAAGTGAATGAGCCTGTAGAACCTGGAATATATGAGTTAGTAACCTTTGATAAAAATGGACAAATGGTAGCTAGATTTACAGAAGAAGAGCTCCAGCGAATAAGAGCAGTGTATTCTGCATTATTCCTTAAGCATACGGATACAAGTTATATAGTGTTAGGACTTGAATCTTATAGTAATTATGATCAAGACGGAGATTTGATAATAGACAAACCTACTTCTTGGACAACAATAAATGATAATTTTGTTAATTTAAGTTTGTTAGATAGATATGTTGATTATGAGGCTGGAAGATGGGAGGATATATACGGAATTACAGCTACTTGTAATGGCGAGAATATTTTGATTATTGTGTATTATACAAGTGAAAATCCTAAAGGAACAATATTGGGATATGTAAATAGCACATCTATAGGAGAGGGAGAAGGTGCATATATATATACATTTGATGATGATGACGTAATTAATTTAATTCATCCTATTTTGTATACAGATGGAACTACAGAATATGTAAAAATAGTTCAGGAAGATATACTTGCATCAAATCTTAAGCTAAATTATCAAAATATAGATTATAGTAAAGTTGATATAGTGTCATTTATTAAAGTAGAAGATATATATGGAAATACATATGAGACGGAACCAAAGTTTTATGAGTAAATAATAAGATGCAGCTCGCAATAATTCTTATACAAATTGTAAGAGGGATTTGCGGGCTGTATTTTTGTCCTCAGATTTACCTCTTTAATTCTTTTATGTTTTGTGTTATCATATATAAAGCGGTTTTATATCTTTTGACCGGGTAACCGGATAATTGATGAAGGGAAAGAGGTAATGAATAGTAAATTTAAGTTTAGAGGAAAAGTTATAACTCATTTGATATATCCTATTATATTAGGCTTTATTGTTATGGGAGTAGGAATATATGAATACTTTGATAATATGACAGTGGGGCTTGTTATGGTAGGAACAAGTGCTATTTACGTTATAGTGGCACTTGTTATGTATTTTTGGCATAAGCCGGTTGTAATGCATGATCTTATTAATTTTGCAGTTGATTATGCCAAGGTTCAAAAGGAATTATTAAGAGAGTTAGCATTGCCATATGGACTTATAGATGTAGATGGAAATTTACTTTGGTTAAATAAGGAGCTTGAGGCTATTGTTGGATGTGATGAGGTTAAGGGACGAAATATAAGCGATATATTTCCACAACTTACATCATATGATTTCAAGTTAGAGGAAGACAGCAAGGAGTTTGATATTTTCTATAATGAAAGATCGTATAGAGTAGAGTGTAAGAAGATAAATGTAAGTAATGTATTTACTTCTACACAGATGCTTTCTATTGAAGAAAATGAAGATTATTTAATTGCTATATATTTATTTGATGAAACAGATATAAAGAGATTGCTTAGAGAAAATGCAGATCAGAGATTAGTAGCAGGCCTTATATATATAGATAATTATGAGGAAGCATTAGAAAGTGTTGAGGATGTTAAGAAATCCTTGCTTACTGCTCTTATTGAGAGAAAAATCAACCAGTTTGGTGCTAATATAGATGCGGTAGTTAAGAAGCTTGAAAAGGATAAGTATTTTATTGCATTTCAATATAAGTACCTTGAAGGTTTACAGGCTAGCAAGTTTGAGATTCTTGATGAGGTTAGATCCGTTAATATAGGTAATGAAATGGATATGACTATAAGTATGGGAATTGGATACAATGGTGACACTTATAGTCAGAACTGTGACTACTCGAGAATGGCTATGGATATGGCTCTTGGTAGAGGTGGAGATCAGGCCGTTGTAAAGGATGGCGATAGAACATATTATTATGGTGGTAAGTCTAAACAAGTTGAGAAAAATACTCGAGTAAAGGCTAGAGTAAAGGCTCATGCTCTTAGAGAAATCTTGTCTTCAAAGGATAATGTTATTATCATGGGACACGCTATCGGTGATATCGATTCCTTTGGTGCAGCAGTGGGTATTTATCGAGCAGTAAAGGCATTAAATAAAAAAGCATATATTGTATTGAATGATGTAACAACTTCTCTTAGACCTATGATTAATAGATTTGTGGGTAATTCAGATTATGAAGAAGATTTACTTATTAAATCTCCAGCAGCTATAGAGCTAGCAAAGAAGGATAAGAATTGTGCTGTTATAGTAGTAGATGTTAATAGACCTAGTTATACAGAATGTCCGGAGTTATTAGAAATATGTAAAACAGTAGTTGTACTTGATCATCATAGACAGACAAGTGAAATTATAGAGAACGCGTTATTATCATATGTAGAGCCGTTTGCTTCATCTACTTGTGAAATGGTTGCAGAGATTCTTCAGTACATACAGGATGGAATTAAGCTTAAGCAGGTAGAGGCAGATGCAATGTATGGTGGAATTATGATTGATACAAATAATTTCACTCAGAAGGCAGGTGTGCGTACCTTTGAGGCAGCAGCTTTCCTTAGAAGAAATGGTGCAGATGTAACTAGAGTACGTATGATGTTTAGAAATGATATCGTAGAGTATAAAGCTAGAGCTGAAGCAGTTAGTAGAGCAGAGGTGTTCTGTGAGCAGTTTGCAATGTCGGATTGTGATGCAACAGGGCTTGAGAGTCCAACTGTTGTATGTGCACAGGCGGCTAATGAAATGCTTAATATTAGTGGTATTAATGCATCATTTGTACTGACAGATTATAATAATAGAATATATATTAGTGCCCGTTCAATTGATAAGATAAATGTTCAGCTTATTATGGAACGACTTAATGGTGGTGGACATATGAATGTAGCAGGAGCACAGCTTGACGGTTATACTATTGAAGAAGCTAAGAATTGCCTTAGAGAGACAGTTAAGCTTATGATTGAGGAAGGAGATATATAAATGGAAGTTATTTTATTGGAAGATGTTAAAGCCTTAGGAAAGAAAGGCGATGTAGTAAAGGTTAATGATGGTTATGCAAGAAATTGTCTTTTATCAAAGAAGCTTGGCATAGAAGCTACTAGCAAGAATTTAAATGATTTAAAGCTTCAGAATGCTAATAAGGCTAAGATTGAAAAAGAGAAGCTTGAGGAAGCAAAGGCGTTAGCTGAGAAACTTGCAGAGTTATCTGTAACATTGAAAATCAAAGCTGGAGATGGAGGAAGAGTATTCGGCTCTGTATCGACAAAAGAAATAGCTGAGGCTGTTAAGACTCAGTTAGGGTTGGAATTAGATAAGAAGAAGATGGCTCTTGATGTTCCTATTAAAGCCCTTGGTAACTACAATATGAAAGTTAAGTTACATAAGGATGTAACAGCTAACCTTACGGTAAAAGTACAGGAGAAGTAATTCATGGATGAAGCATTGATAAAAAAGGTAATGCCTCATAGTATAGATGCAGAGAAGTCAGTTATAGGTTCTATGCTGATGGATCAAGAAGCCATAACAGCTGCTTCGGAAATTCTTATCAAGGATGATTTCTATGGAAAGCAGTATGGTATTCTATATGATGCTATGGTGCAGTTATATAAGGTGGGGAAACCAGTAGATTTGGTTACTCTGCAGAATAAATTAAAAGAGATGGATGTTCCACCTGAGCTTAGTAGTGTAGATTTCTTAAGAGATATTTTAAGTCAGGTGTTTACTTCTGCTAATATAAAGCATTATGCAAATATAGTTAAGCAGAAGGCTATGGCTAGAAATTTAATTAAGACAACAGAAAATATTGCAAATACATGTTATCTTGAGAAGTCTCCTTTGGAGGATATTTTAACAAAAGCTGAGAAGGATATATTTAAGATAGTTCAGTCTCAGGGTGGTGGAGAATTTGTACCTATTAGACAGGTTGTTATTAACACTCTAGAAAAGATTGAGGCAGCAGCTAAGAATAAAGGAAGTGTAACAGGTGTTCCAACAGGTTTCACAGATCTTGATTATCAGACAGCAGGACTTCAGCCTTCTGATCTTATACTTGTGGCAGCCAGACCTTCTATGGGTAAGACAGCTTTCGTATTAAACATGGCAGAACATATGGCGTTTAAGAAAGGTGTTACGGTAGCAATATTCAGTTTGGAAATGTCAAAGGAGCAGCTTGTAAACAGAATGTTATCATTAGAGTCATCAGTTAGTTCTCAAAAGATGAGAACAGGTAACTTAGAGGACTCTGAGTGGGAGAGACTTATCGAGAGTGCTCAGATTATTGGTAATTCTAATCTTATTATCGATGATACACCAAGTATATCTATAAGAGATTTGAGCTCTAAGTGTAGAAAATATAAGATGGAGCATAACTTAGGTATAATCATCATCGACTACTTGCAGCTTATGAGTGCAGGTGAAGGAAATTCTGATAGTAGACAGCAACAGATTTCAGATATTTCTCGTTCTCTTAAGGCATTAGCCAGAGAGTTGAATGTACCAGTAGTTGCATTGTCTCAGTTGTCGCGTGCAGTTGAGCAGAGACCAGAGCATAGACCGATGCTTTCGGACCTTAGAGAGTCTGGAGCTATCGAGCAGGATGCAGACGTTGTAATGTTTATCTACAGAGATGATTATTATAATAAGGATACAGACAAGAAGGGTATCGCTGAGATTATTATAGCTAAGCAAAGAAACGGTCCAATTGGAACTATAGAATTAGCTTGGTTATCAGACTACACTAAGTTTGGAAATCTTGATAGAAGAAGAGGTGAGTAAAGCTTTATATATTCTATGTAAAGCTTTAGTAAATTGTAGGGTTGTCCTATTGTAATTAAATAAATGTATGTTATTCTAATAATGAATGTTATTGAATTGTACTAAAGATAACGGTTTGGATTTGATTCCAAACCGTTTTTTATCATATAATAAATAATTTTATCAATATACATGGAGGGAAGTATAATGGCTGAGGTTATGATAACTAATGTAGGGGCAACGGAAGGAAAAAGGTATATGATATCTGATGCAGCAAAACTTATTGATGTAGAAACGCACGTATTGAGATATTGGGAAGAGGAGCTTGATATTCAGATACCTCGTAATGAAATGGGGCATAGATATTATACAGATTATTACATACAATCTTTTCGTAGAATAAAGGAATTAAAGGAACAGGGATTTTTGTTAAAGGCAATTAAAATTGCACTTCCAGAGATAATGAATGGACCTAGTAAAAATACCCTTAGTGTGTTGCCAGAGGGAAGTGAGGTTAGAGTAGATATTTCTAAAAATAATAAAATTGATCAGTTTCAGATGATTTTAGGTAACGTGGTTACAGAGGCGTTACGAGCGAACAATAACATTATTTCAGAGGAAATATC
>JAFOCU010000436.1 GCA_017381055.1 Lachnospiraceae bacterium | reverse complement strand
TTAACTAAGGGATATGGTGCAGGAGCGGATCCTAATATTGGTGAAGCAGCTACTATTGAAAGTGAAGAGGAGATTAAATCTGTAATTGAAGGTGCAGATATGTGTATTATTACTTGTGGTATGGGAGGTGGAACGGGAACTGGCGCAGCGCCTGTTATAGCTAAGTGTTGTAAGGATGCAGGTATTTTGACAATAGGAATAGTAACTATGCCATTTTCTTTTGAGAATACTCCACGTATATCAGCTGCTGAAAATGGTTTGGAGAAGCTGAAAGCAAATGTTGATACATTATTAGTTATTTCGAATGATAAGTTGATTGGGTTATCAGAAAAACCTTTACTATTAGAGGACGCATTTGAAATGGCAGATTCTGTATTGAAAGAAACCATTGAGGGTATTACCAATATTGTGTGCAATTTAGGCGTTGTTAATTTGGATTTTAATGATTTGTCTACAACACTTAAGAATAAAGGAATAGGACATTTAGGTATAGGGATAGTAGATGTGGACGCATCTGTTCTTGAAGCAGTAAAGCAAGCTGTGAATTCACCATTGTTGGAAACATCTATAGAGGGCGCTGAAAATATATTAATAAATACTAGTGGAAAAGTTAATATTGTATCCCTTAATGAGGCAATAGGATATGTTCGTGAATTGGCAGGAAGCAAGGTGAATATTATTTGGGGAACTGTTACACAGGAAAATTATGATGCAGATAAAATAGTTGTTACTCTTATCGCTACAGGAATGAATAAGGAAAAGGCAGAGGAGAAGAATAGTCAAATTGTTTTTAAAGGAGCTTTAGGGGGGATGAGGAAGGTGCCAGAGTTAAAACCTCTTATGCCAAAAACGGAGATAGGTATTGATATCCCGACATTTATATTAGAAGCGAGCAAGCGTAGTAGAAGGAAGTAAGGTGAATACACAATTGTCATTTAATCATTATTTTGATATGATATCTATATCCGTAAAGTCGTGATTTTGGAGGATAATAAGTATGAAATATGGTTGTTTCGATGTAAAGACTTTTAATAAGTTAGAGCCTAATATAAGAATGATTAGAAAGATTGTGTTTGAAGATGAGCAAGGTTTTATAGATGAATTTGATGAAATAGATAATAGTGATACAGTTGTTCATATGCTGTTGTGTAAAGATGATGAGCCTATTGCCACTTGTAGATTCTTTAAGGTAAATAATGAGTATAAGATAGGTAGAATTGCTGTTGTAAAAGAATATCGTGGACAAGGTATAGGTAGAATAATTGTTAGTTGTGCAGAGGAGAAGGTATATGAATTGGGCGGAAGAGAATTATGCTTATCCTCTCAAGTAAGAGTTCAAGGATTCTATGAAAAGCTAGGATATGTGGCAGAGGGAGAGGTATATATGGATGAGATGTGCCCGCATATTAAGATGAGGAAGAAGTTGGAACCAAGCTCTATATAGAAAGAATAGTTTGTATAACTAATAAAATGTGATAAACTATCATTAGTAAAACTTAAGGAGGATTAGATATGCCATTTATAGATTCAAAAATAACATTATCAGTACCACAGGAGAAAAGAGACATTCTTAAAGCAGAACTTGGTAAAGCAGTAGCTATTTTAAATAAGCCAGAAAGCTTTTTGATGGTAGGCTTTGAAGATAATTATGACCTTTATATGGGCGGCAACAAATTAGAAAAGGGTGCTTATGTATCGGTAAGTCTTTTTGGAAATGGAAAGGCTTCAGCTTATGAAGAGATGACTGCAAGAATTTGTCAGTTATATGCCGATGAGCTCGGTATACCAACTAATAATATTTATGTCACATATCATGGGGTAAATGATTGGGGCTGGAATGGTAGAAATTTCTAAGGCTGGAATAATTATAAGGAACGTATTAAAGGACATAAATTAATGTATATTGGAACCAAGAAGAAAGAGAAAATCTTTTGTTCTTGGTTTCTTTTTTTGTATTGACTAGCATAGTTATTTATAGTACAATTTAGAAAAATATCCGCAAAATATTCAAAAATGCGGACTTGTTCTAAAAAAAGGAGGCGAGCTCTATGAAAACACGTGCGGAATGTCTTAAAGAATATGGGTCTGATTATTTTATTGAGAAAAAAATTGAAGAGGGTAAGTTGTTTAAAATTGAGAAAGGAATTTATTCGGAAAAGAGATATGTTCCAGATATTGCAATGCTAGGATATAAATATCCTAATGCGGTGTTAACTATGAAAAGTGCTTTTTATTATTATGGTTTAACAGATGTTATACCAGATGAATGTGATCTTGCTACTACTCGTGATGCTGCAAAAATCAAGGATAAAAGGGTAAAGCAATATTTTGTTCCGGATTTGTTTTTTGAGGAAGGAATAGAAACTGCTGATTATAAGGGTTATGATATACGAATTTATAACAGAGAACGTATGCTAATTGAACTTATAAGATATAAAACAAAATTACCTTTTGATTACTACAAGGAAATTATTTTGAATTATCGAAAGTTACTTCCGTCTTTAGACATACAGAAGATTCAAGATTATGCTTTAATAGCACCGAAGAGTAATAAGGTGATGGAGATTCTGCAAATGGAGGTACTTTGATGATCAATTTGGAAGAAATGACCGAGAAATATAGGAATATTGGTTATTCAGAAAGAAATGCCGCTGCACGCGTGTGTCAAGATGTTGTGCTTAAAGCAATTGCTCAAAGTAACTTAGGAAGAAACGTAACAATAAAAGGTGGAGTTGTTATGCGAAGTATTACAGGAAATGTCAGACGAGCAACAGAAGATCTAGATTTGGATTTTATACGTTATTCTTTGCAAGATGACTCTATTAGAGAGTTTGTTTCAAAATTAAACTGCTTAGATGGAATTAAAATAGAAATTATTGGCAATAAAATAGAACAACTTTCACAGCAAGAGTATAACGGAAAACGAGTATGTATTATAATCAAAGATAGTGATGGCAATTTTATTGAAAGTAAAATAGATCTAGGTGTTCATGCGAATATGAAAATTGAGCAAGATAAGTATTGTTTTGATGTATGTATGGATGATGAAGGTGTTGGTTTGTTAATTAATTCTTGTGAACAGATTTTTGCTGAGAAATTAAGATCATTATTACGTTTTGGCCCCCTTTCTACAAGGTACAAAGATATATTTGATTTTTGTTATTTAATAGACCATGTAGATGTCTCTCGACTTATAGAATGCATAAAGGTATATATCATTGATGAACCAACTATGAGAGAAAAGAATATGGATGATATACGTAAGAGGGTATTACTTACATTTTCTAATCGTCGATTTAAAACAAATGTTGAACGTTCAGGAGATCGAAACTGGTTACAGATTAATGTAGAGGTCGC
>JAFOCU010000435.1 GCA_017381055.1 Lachnospiraceae bacterium | reverse complement strand
GATAAAGCAAATTATAAAAAAAGGATTATTATTTTAAAATGCATAAGAACAAAGCACAGCTTTTATATCATTTAGATTAGTTTTTTTGACACTTAAATCCCATATAAGAAGTTCTCATCTAGAACTTTCCTATAAAAGAAAAGGAATGTTTCACGTGAAACATTCCTTTTCTTTTATAGATTAACTAAATTATTTTTTATGGCAAATACCGCTGCTTGTGTTCTATCGGAAACATCTATCTTCTTAAATATATTCGATACATGATTCTTAACTGTTCTCTCACTTATATCCAACTTAGATGCTATTTCTTTATTAAACAATCCTTCAGCAATAAGCTTAAGTACTTCTACTTCTCTTCGAGTAAGTTCATTCAACTTTTCATCTATCTCTACCTTACTTGCTAATCCAGCATTTAGCATTGGTGTAAGTGATGGCTGAACAAATTTTTCTCCCTCATAAACTGTATATATTGCCTTCTTCAGAAGATTGGAATCTGAATCCTTAAGTACATATCCATCACAACCTATTTCCACTGCCTTCATAAGATAATCTATTTCATTATGTATTGTTAATATCAAAACCTTAACATTAATTTTATTAAGCTTTATTTGTTTTAAGGTTTCAAGTCCATTCATATTTGGCATATTAATATCTAGAAGTAATACATCTACGTTATATTCATCTAATTTTTCTAACGCCTCTTTTCCATCTGAAGCCTCAGCTACAACCTTAAGATTTTCATCTAGCTCTAATAACTGTCTTAACCCTTCTCTTATCATTGAATGATCATCTGCAATAACTAACTTAATTCCCATTTACTATAACCAAACCTTTCCCTATGTTACTTCTTGTAAAATAGGTATAATAACCTCGATACTTGTTCCTCCATCTTCAGCTGTCAATACTTCTATTTTACCATTTAATAAAGCAACTCTCTCCTTCATCATATCTAATCCAAAACCTGTATGTAAAGATTGCTTATTTTCTTCGCTTTCCTTTTCTATACCTATACCATCATCTTTAATATTTAAATAAATATTATCAGAATAATATTTAAAAACAATGTCTAGTTTCTTACCTTTTGAATGTTTTATACTATTATTTGTTGCCTCTTGTACAACTCTAAATATAGTAAGCTGCATAATGCTTGGAAGTACATTTGGTGTTCCCTCAACATTAAATGTTATTTCCATATTAGTTCTTGATTTAACATCATTAATAAAGCTTTCTAATGTAACATTTAATCCTAAATCATCAAAAGACATTGGTCTTAAATCATAAATAATATTACGCATTTCGCTTATAGCTTCTCGTAGATTACGGGACATAATTTCCAATTCTAATTTTGCTCTAATACCGTCCACATCCATAATTTTAGAACAAATCTCACATTTATGAACTAAATTTGTTAATACCTGAACAACTGAATCATGTAAATCTCTAGCAATACGACTTCTTTCGTTTTCTTGCTGTTCTAATATCTTCATACCATAAGTAGTATCTTCATAATATACACTTTCAATATACTCATCTTCTATGTCAATATCATTTATTTCAACAGGCTGGCCTAACGCTTCCCTAATTGCTTGAATATCCTCCTCAAGCTCATTAGCACTTTCTGTTAAACTAGCTACTGTTTCTTTTAGTTCTTCTTTATGAGACAATAACTTATCAATCTCTTGCTTTGCGAAATCATTTTTCTTCTGTCTAGGAGAAAAAATTTCGAAGGCAGTATCTACATCCTGAGCTATCTGCTTTATCATAGCATCAATTTGTTCTATCTCAATATTTAGCTTATTAACCTTTGTAACTAAGATAATCTTCTCATCTGATAACATTTCTAATCGTTTAAGAAGATACTCTTCCGCTTTACTTATGTCCGACATTACTTAACCAATCCCTCTTATTAAACTAATAATAAAAATAAACCTACTTCGCCATTTTCTTTATAATATCATACTTTTTGCTATAATAACAGTACATTTTACCTAAAATCTCTTAAAAAAAATCTTTATTATTCACTAATTTTATTATATACTTATAATAGTATGATGTATTTGAAAGGATAAGGGCATAAATAATGAAGAAAAACAAATTAGTACAAGCTGCTGCTTTATCTACTATAACTGTTGGTACAATATATGCAATTAATAAAACTATATCTATTTTTGCCAATGCTGGTGCTGCTTTATCTAATCCTAAAGGCTTACAGTTCCAGTGGAGATTTGGTAATATTTTCTATACAAAACAAGGAGAAGGAAAACCTATTTTACTTATCCATGATTTAACATGTGGTAGTAGTGACTTAGAGTGGAAATCTATTGTAAATACTTATGCTAAAGATCACACTGTTTATACTATTGATTTACTTGGATGCGGACGCTCTGATAAACCTGCTATGACATACACAAACTACATGTATGTTCAGCTTATTTCTGACTTTATTAAGAATGTTATAGGCCATCGTACAGATGTATGTGTTACTGGTAGTTCATGTTCTATGGTACTTATGGCTTGTTTCAATGATGACACATTATTCGATAAGATTATGTTAATTAATCCTTCGCATATTGAATCTCCATCATCAAGCAAGATTAATACAAAATTATCTAAACTTTTACTTGAAATGCCACTTATAGGTACACTAATCTTTAATATAAAAAACACAAGACAAGCTTACAGAAATTTGTTTGAAACAAAGTATTTCTACAATCCGTTTGCTGTAAGACATAGCTTTGTTAAAAATTATTATGATGCATCTCACTTTGGAACTAATACTTCAAAATACTTATTTGCAAGTATTGATGCTAATTATACAGGAATCAATACATCTAGAGCTGTTAAGGATATTAATAATAGTATTTATATTTTATCAGGTGAATATGATGACCATAGTCGTGAAATTTCTGCAGATTACTTAGAACTTAACCCTTCTATAGAGGTTTCGACTATAAATAAAACAAAGCATTTACCACAGCTTGAGAATCCAAATGCCGTGTTAAATGCCATGTCAATTTTCTTTAATTAAATTTTGATTATTTAATAGGCTCCTTCGCTGGAGTTCCCGCCTTTCGTGGGAATGACTTCGGAGTAGCCTTTTCTTTTTCTATAAAAAGAAGTACTCTATTTAAATCTGAAGTAGGAACCATATACTCTAGCTGGTTTATAATTTTACCGCCCATCTTTTCCACAGCCTTCATAGATTCCTTGACCTCTTCTCCACAATCTCCAGCTTTATATGAAATAAAACTTCCTCCAACCTTAACAAAAGGTACACAAAACTCTGATAATGTAGCAAGGTTTGCTACTGCTCTAGACACACATATATCAAACTTTTCTCTAAACTGTGGATTTCTTCCGAAATCTTCACTTCTTCCGTGGATAAAATCAATTCCTTCAAATCCTAACTCATCACTCACTTCCTTTAAGAAGTTAATACGTTTATTCAATGAATCAAGCAATGTTATATTTATATTAGGGAATGCAATCTTTAAAGGAATTCCTGGAAATCCTGCTCCTGTTCCAATATCTATTATGCTAATTCCATTAGACAAATCATCTTTATCCACAACCTTTACAAGAGCTAAGCTATCTATAAAATGTTTCACTATAACCTCATTAAACTCTGTTATAGCTGTGAGATTCATTACCTTATTCTTTTCCACAAGCATCTCATAATATTTTATAAATTGATCAATTTGTTTCTCAGATAATTCAATACCTAATTCCTCTAAGCCTTTATAAAATATTTTAAGACCTTCCTCATATATCTGGCTCATCTTTGCCTCCTAATCATTACTACTGCTTATTCTGTTTCATGTAAACAAGAAGAACTGAAATATCAGCTGGTGATACTCCCGAAATTCTCGAAGCTTGTCCAATAGACAATGGCTTATACTGATTAAGCTTCTGAGTGGCTTCCTTTCTAAGTCCTGATACCATATTGTAATCAAAATCTGGACTTAACTTCTTTCCTTCAAGCTTTTTAAACTGCTCTACCTGATGAAGCTGTCTCTTAATATATCCATCATATTTAATATTAATATTTACCTGCTCAACAACATCTGCTGGAATATCTGGTCTATCTACATCAATTGGAGCTAATATCTCATATGATAATTCTGGTCTTCTTATAAGCTCAGCTAAGTTACTTCCTGTCTTAAGTGGTTCACTTCCATGCTCCTCTAAGAACTTCTGCATCTTACTATTAGCACCTACAGGAATATTTGTTAATCTCTCGATTTCTGAATCTATTAATCTTCTCTTTTCCTCTAGCTTAGCATATGCTTCATCACTAATAAGTCCAATCTTATGACCAATAGCTGATAATCTTAAATCTGCATTATCCTGACGAAGAATAAGTCTATACTCAGCTCGTGATGTCATCATTCTATATGGCTCAAAGCTCTCCTTTGTAACCAAATCATCAATGAGCACACCTATATAACCTTCTGAACGATCTATTACTATCTGCTCTCTTCCAAGTACCTCTAACGCAGCATTTATACCTGCTATAAGTCCCTGTGCAGCAGCCTCTTCATATCCCGAACTACCATTAAACTGTCCACCACTGAATAATCCTTTTATATTCTTAAACTCCAATGTTGCAAGAAGCTGTCTAGCATCTATACAATCATATTCAATAGCATATGCATTTCTTACTATTTTTACATTTTCAAGACCTGGAACTGTTCTATACATTGCATACTGAACATCCTCTGGCAATGAACTTGACATTCCTCCAAGATACATTTCATTAGTATAGATTCCTTCTGGCTCAACAAAAACCTGATGTCTATCCTTATCAGCGAATTTCATAACCTTATCCTCAATAGAAGGACAATATCTTGGACCTGTTCCTTCTATCATACCAGAGAATAATGGACTTCTATCTATATTATCCTTAATAATATTATGTGTTTCCTCATTTGTGTAAGTAAGCCAGCAAGATACCTGATCCTTCTGAATAGAATCAGGATCTGTTGAAAATGAAAATGGTACTACTCTCTCATCTCCAAACTGCTCTTCCATCTTAGAAAAGTCAATACTTCTCTTATCTACTCTAGCTGGAGTTCCTGTCTTAAATCTTCTAAGTTCTATTCCAATATTCTTTAAGGACTCTGTCAAATAGTTAGCTGCCTGCAAACCATTTGGACCTGTATAAGTACTTACATCACCATATATACATCTAGCCTTAAGATATGTACCTGTACAAAGTACAACAGCCTTTGCCTTATATATTGCTCCAGAATATGTCTTAACGCCTGTAACTTTACCATCCTCAACTAAAATATCAGTAACCTCTCCCTGACGAATAGTAAGATTATCAGTATTTTCAAGAGTCATTCTCATAAATCTTGTATAATCCTGCTTATCTGCCTGGGCACGAAGAGAATGTACAGCTGGACCCTTAGACTTATTAAGCATTTTAGACTGAATAAATGACTTATCGATATTCTTACCCATCTCTCCGCCTAATGCATCAATTTCTCTAACTAAATGTCCCTTAGAACTTCCACCTATATTAGGATTACAAGGCATTAATGCTATACTATCAACACTAACAGTAAACATAATTGTAGAAAGTCCTAATCTAGCACTAGCAAGGGCTGCTTCACAGCCTGCATGACCTGCTCCAACTATTACCACATCATATTCTTCTTCAATAAACTTCTTATCTGACATCTCACTACCAACTTTCCATATTTGTAATAGGTTATTTACCCATACAGAACTTACTAAATATCTTATCTACCAAATCATCTTCTATCGCTTCACCAACTACTCTTCCAAGTAATTCATAAGCATTCATCAAATCTATTGTATAAAAATCTTCAGGCATTCCAGCTTCAACTGAATTTAAAACTAGCTTCATACTTTCATAAGCCTGGCTTATATCATTTTTTTGTCTTGCATTTGTAATAAATACTTCATCATTAAATTCAAGCTCTCCATTAAAGAACATATCCTTAATAGATTCCTCAAACTCTGTTATACCTGTCTGATTCTTTGCAGAAATATTTATAACAGGAATATTATCATCAATCGCAATATCTTCTCTTGTAACCTTAGTCACTAAATCTGACTTATTAAATAATACAATAGCTTTTCTTCCTTTGATAATTTCCATTATGTCTTTATCATTATCATCTAATTCCTTAGAAGAGTCAATAATATATATAATCAAATCTGCATCAATAGCTAAATCCTTAGCTTTCTTTACACCAATACTCTCAACTACATCGCTTGTATCTCTAATACCAGCAGTATCTATGATATTTAAGCTTATTCCATCTATATTAATATGCTCTTCTAATGTGTCTCTTGTAGTACCAGCTATATCTGTTACAATAGCTCTGTCTGTGCCTACTACAGCATTAAGGAATGAAGATTTACCAGCATTCGGTTTACCTAATATAACAGTCTTAATTCCTTCGGAAATAACTCTACCATTATCAGAAGCCATAATAAGTTTATTTAATTCATCAATAATATTTTTTGTAATATTACAAAGCTTATCATCATATCCATCCAAACTCATATGCTCTGGATCATCTAAAGCCGCTTCAATAAATGCTATTTCATTTAAAATACTATCTCTTATCTCTTTTATCTTTGTAGATATTCCACCCTTTAACTGGCTAACAGAATTAGATAAAGCATACTCATTTTTAGCATTGATAACATCTATAACAGCTTCTGCTTGTGATAAATCAATTCTACCATTTAAAAATGCTCTCTTAGTAAACTCACCGGCATCTGCAGGTCTAGCACCATTCTTTAATATAAGACCTAATACCTTCTTAAGTACAATTACACCACCATGACAATTTATCTCAACAACGTCCTCACAAGTATAAGTGTTAGGTCCACGCATTACTGAAACTAATACTTCATCTAACACATTATCTCCATCTACAATATGTCCAAAATGTATAGTATGAGATTTAACTTCTTTTAATTTCTTTCCTGTCTTTACAGATCTAAATATCTTATCAGCAATGTCAATAGCTTCATCACCACTGATTCTAATTATTCCAATACCTGAATTACTCATAGCTGTCGCAATAGCAGCTATTGTCTCTGTTTCAAATCTCATCTCTATCATCCTTTCCAGAATTATATAGCTTAAAATATTCAATCATATTTTTATCAAAATAAAATTTCAAAAGTCCTATCATAAACTAAATTTATCAATTTTTCAAAGTTGTACTATTATTTTTACGGTAGCGTAGAATATTTAGATTTTCTTAATACTTTGCACATAACTAGTGATTTTTCAACACGATGTTGAAAAAAGGCGAACAGCACCTTGGATGGTGTATGTGAGCCGGTCACGTCATATTATTAATGACTAAATCAAAGTATTTAGAAAATCAAATATTCGTAGCATGTAAAAATAGTAGCACAAACTTTGAAAAAATGATACCCAAACCTTAATAGGACTTTGGAAATTTTAATTAGACATTAAAAAAGGCTGTAACATTTTACAGCCTTATACTTAATTATTTCTTTAATAAAACAACTACATGTCTAAATGGCTCTTCACCTTCACTCTTAGTTGTTACATATCTATCATTCTGTAATGCTGAATGAATTACTCTTCTCTCATATGGATTCATTGGCTCTAAAGAAACTGGTCTCTTTGTTCTCTTTACCTTAAATGCAATATTCTTAGCAAGATTCTCAAGAGTTTCCTTTCTTCTCTCACGATAATTCTCTGTATCAAGCTTTACTCTTAAATACTTATCGCTCTTCTTATTTACAACAAGACTTACAAGATACTGTAACGAATCAAGTGTCTGTCCTCTCTTACCGATAAGAACACCCATATCATCTCCAACTAAGTCAACATCTACAGACTCCTCTGTAATATTAACATTAATCTTTACAGTTAAATTCATAGCAGCGAATACCTTTGAAAGGAACTCAACGATAACAGCTTCAATATCAGCTGGAGCTTCAGAAACAACAATAACTTCTTCTTCCTTAACTCTTGCATTTATTTTAGCTGGCTTACTTCCAATACCGATAAAACCAGAGCTTCCCTTCTCGATTACTTCATATTCT
>JAFOCU010000434.1 GCA_017381055.1 Lachnospiraceae bacterium | reverse complement strand
ATATAATTATCTTGTATTTTAATTTTATATTTACGGTCAAATTTTTAGGAAGGAGGAAACATATGCTTAATCAACTTAACACAACTACCAAGCGAGAACTTGATGAGAAATATTTCTCAGGTGAATCTGTAGAGGAAATTGAAAATAAACTCCAAGGTTCAAAGCAGATCACTAACACAAGTGGAACACTTTCAATTCCTGATTATGGGATGACAGAATCCATTGAACTGTATTTCAAACCAACTCAAGACTTACATGGCTATGACAAGCCTTGGTCAGGAGGAACAGAAAAGAACAAATTAAATCCATCAATTCCATCACAAACAATTTCTGGTATAACAGTAACAAAAAATGATGATGGCTCATATCTCTGTACTGGAACAGCAACAGCTGATATTTTGTTGCAATTTGATACTTTTAATACAAGTGGAGAAAGTTATATCTTATCAGGGTGCCCACCTACTGGTTCATATTCAACTTATTGTCTTGGAGTAGTAGATCATGGAACAGATTACGGAACAGGATTGACTTTTAGTGACTCAGGAAAACCTTATATTAGAATTGCTAATGGTTATGAATGTCCTTCAGGAGGTTTACTATTCAAACCAATGATAAGATTAGCTTCAGTATCTGACGCAACCTTTGAACCATACGCAAACATATGCCCTATAATAGGTCAAGACAAGGCTTCACTTACTTGGAACACTAACCAAGGAATCTCCATGAACTTTGGAACAACTTACTATGGAGGTATTGCTAACTTTGAAGGTATATTATCTCTAGATTGGCAAAGGATTGCTTCATATGATGGAGAAACTCTCCCAGGTGAATGGTTATCTGATAGAGATGAATATGCTTCAGGTACAACTCCAACAACAGGAGCAGAGGTAGTTTACAAAACTACACCTTCATCAGTCAGAGTCACAAAACCAGCTAACAATGTTTTAACAGATGATTATCCAATTACTTATAATGGATACAAGCTTGATGTTACTTATCAACCAAAGGATACTATCTTAGAAGAATCTAAGACTTACACTAACCAAGAAATAGCTAAGTTAGGACTTCCACAAGCTCCAACTTCAAATGGAACTTATAATCTTGTCTGCACAGTAGCAAGTGGAGTTCCAACATTATCTTGGGAATCAACTACTTAATAAAGGAGGAAAAACTATGAACTTAAAACAAATTTCAACCTTAATCAACGAAACAATAGTTCCTAACACTTTAGGCGAAGGAACAACCATAGCTGAAGACTTGTCTAATATCGTAGACCTTGGAACAGCTATAGCAGACTTAACAGCAGACGATATGAAAAACTTTACAAAAGATTTCATTGTTGGAATTGCTAAAAATTTCTTTGATACAAGACTCTATGAAGGTTCAGACTATGGACTCTTCTCTGACTTCCAAACTTATGGAGGTATTGTACAAAGAGTAAAAGCTTCTCTACTTGAGACAGAAGACTCTCCAATCTGGACTTTGGAAAATGGAACTGATTACTTTGATGGAGTATATCGTGGAGTTTCTACTTCAAATAAAATTTATACACAAGATTCAATTTGGAAGATTGCTAACTCTATCCCAGTAGAACAATTCAAACAATATTTCTTGTCACCTGAAGGAGTAGAACAACTTATTTCTCTTATTGAGTCTACTGTTGAAAATACTCTCAGGAGAAATATTCACGCACTTTCAAAGAGAACATTATGTCAACTTATCGGAGAAGCTAAACAGATTCACTTACTTACACAATATGCTTCTGAATCAGGCAGAACACTTACTGCACAGGAAGCACTTCTTGATAAGGACTTTCAATTGTGGCTTGGTGTCGTAATAATGCGACTTAGAGATATGGTGACAGAGTACAATGAAAAGTACAATGATGGTACGATTGAAACCTTTACTCCAAAGGAAGACACAAGAGTAACAATTCTTTCAGAAGTGGATAAGAAGATGAATTTCTTTATGACTTCTGATGTATTTCATAACGACTTAGTATCAATTGGTAAGTACAACACTATCAACTTCTGGCAAAACCAAGGAACTGGACTTCTTCCTTCTCTTGGAGTAACAGCCGAGATTAAGCTTACAGATGGCGAAACACAACCAACCATTACTGACTTAACTAATGTTATCGGTGTAATATATGACAAGTATTCAGCTGGTGTAACTGCTAGACTTGACAAGGTTACTGCTCAATACATTGCCAACGGTGATTATACTAATTACTTCCATCATGTTGCTAACCGTAGATTTGTAGACACACGCAACACTGCCATAGCATTAATACTTGACTAGGACTACAAACCCAACAAACCCTACAAACCCTACTTACTTATTACTAATATAAAATTAAAGAGTGCTTCTTCCTGAGGCACTCTTTACTTTTAGGAAGGAGACAAACATGGTATTACGAATAATCAAGTGTGAAGACAAACCTGAGAAAGCCAACAAATCTTTCAAGTTTTCACTTAACTTGAATGATAACTCAAAAATTCTTATAAGAAATTCATCCGTTAAAAATCCACAATTTGAAATATATGGATTTACAGTTGATGATATGGATGAATATAATTATGCTTATATTCCGAAATACAAACGATACTATTTCATGGAAAAAGAATTTCTTACAAATGGTAAGATTCTTCTTACTTTACATTGCGACTTACTAACTACAGCTTTTCATCTTGGACTCTTCTCAAATGATAAATATGCAATACTAGATAGAAGTGCTTCAGACTTCAACACATATGCACAAGATGGTGATGTTGTCTTTAAAAAACTTGCTTACAACACTCCATATGTCTACGGAGTCCAAGGAGATCATAAGTTGTGTGATAGTGACACATATTACTATATTATTACTACAGGGGGTGGAGCATAATGGGAGATATATTCGCTGGAAAAACACTAGTCCTCAAAAATGGGGATGATATGAAATGCTCTTACTATAATTATAGAGTTGCTGACCAACATTATCTCAAATACATATCAGGATATATTATTCAAATATCAATAGGAAATTTAAGACAAGCTATCGTTAGAGCAATGAATGGAACTGCTTATGAATGGTATATTGCTGATGATCCAATTTTAACTTTTAATGATGATACACTAATGTATATAGCAATTAGAAAATCAACAGGAAATGATCCAGGATATAGCATGACTCTAGCCTTCAAAATGAAGGGCACAGGTTCACTAATATATCCAGGAACAACTTCTCAGGGTATGGGGACTATGTCAGACACAAATTCCTTTGTATACAGAGCTTGGATGACTCCAGCTGGTTTTGCAGTAGGCTTCATATATGACAACAAAGCTGATTTTAACAGATTCACCTTTGCCAGATACAATACAACCCCAGGTGAGCCTTCATGGTGGGGACTTGATGATCTAACTTACAATCAGTTCATGGGAGTAGGTGATGGAGCTGGAGGAGTATTACATTATCCTTTAACAGATGAAGCAATGATTACTACTTTAAATGCTATAGTTCGAGATAATGAGAAAGAAGACCAAAGTCACAACCCATATTCAGGAGATGATGCTGAGAATGGTGGTGGTGATGGTAACTACTCTAAAACCAGTAAAACAGTTGATTATCCTGATGACGATACTTGTAATGTTTTAGATACAGGAATGTTTACAGTGTATCAAATTCAAAACAAAAACCAAGTTAAAGCATTAGCTTCTTTCCTTTGGAGTGATAACTTTGTTGATAATGTGTTGAAATTATGGGGTAACCCCATGGAAAATATCATATCATTTTATTGTTTACCTTTTTCCCAATCAAACACCTTTTCAGACAATATTACAATAGGAAACGTTGAAACAGAAGTAAATGCCCATAAAGTAAATGCACAATACTTATATACAGGTGAATTCATGATTCCAATAGATAATCGTTATGGTAACATGTTTGATTATGTTGGAGCATCTGCACAAATTCACCTTCCATATATCGGTTATCGTGACATAGCATTAGATGCATGTAGAGGTGGAACTGTTAAAGTCAAATATAGAATTGATGTTACAAATGGAAATATTTTAGCGTTCGTCAAGTGTGTACAATCAGAAAAATTCAATCATAATGCAATTGATTATACATTTGAAGGAAATTGTGCTACACAAATGCCTTTATCATCTGTTAATCATATGCAGCAATATTCAGCAATTGTTAATTCAATCATTGCTACAGGTACTTCAGGAGTTGCTGGAGGTATAATGAGTGCAGTATCTAATGCTGAATCTTTTGTTTCACCTGATTATGAAAGAAGTGGAAACATTTCATCAAACATAGGCAACCTAGATTCAAAAGAAATATTTGTAATTATTTCACATCCAACATATTACATTCCATCCAGAGCACAATCTCAACTAGGATTTACTTCTAACCAGCAATCAGATCTATTATCCTTAGTAGGTAAAGGCTACCAAAAATTTAAATGGGTGGACTTATCAGGACTTGAAGTTTTAGACATGGAAGAAAAGAACCAATTACAACAAATTTTACAAGGAGGAGTATTCTTATGATAATTAATGATTTTTATAACACTTTAAAACCTAAGCAAGTCGAGAAAATAAGACTTTCTACTTATTTTGACTTATTATTCCAAATTATCAATAATATGTTTATCTGGGAAGGACTTCCAAAGTCCATCCCTCAAAGATTCTTGGAAGGTTACATGCACATATTCGGTTCTGTTGGAGTTGCCAAGATTAACGATGAATTAGTTTGTGGAGTCTCTTCTTACTGTGGGCAGATTGATGCTTATGGAATTGGCACAAGTGGAATTGTGACTACTCCTACAGGAACTAAAGAAGGCAAAATCAATGAAGAAGTTTGCATATGCTGGAACAATGATTTAATGCAAAAGGACAAACTCCTTTATGAAATCATCCACTTCATATCCGAGATTGACAAATCCATCGATTGTAACATAGTCTTTTCTCGCTTCATTCCTATTCCAATAGCAAATGACAAACCTCAAAAAGTTGCATATGATGAAGCTATCAAATCAATAATTGATGGTAAGTTAGATACAATCACTTCATCCAATATCATCATAGAAGAACTTGGACTTGAGAATAAGACTCTTAACCTTACTGACGTAACCCAAGCAGACAAGATTCAATACTTATCAAAACTGTTTGATGATTTACTCAAACGCTTCTTCATCTTCTACGGACACAACCTACAAACAATCAACCAAGGAAGTCAGACAAATAATGACGAATTACATGGTTACGATTCCATATCTCGACTTATTCCTGAGATAATGCTAAAATGTAGACAAGAATTTTGTGAACAAATAAATTCGACTTTCGGTCTCAATGTTTCGGTCCGTTTTAATGAATCCATACAGAATAATATTGATGAAGACGACGCCCAGACCGAACTTACAGAAGCCGAGGTTGATAAACTACAAAGCGAAGCGACCGAGAATGTAAACCCCGTAAACCCCGTTGACAACGATTCTCAACCTTCAAACAATGACGACAACCCCGACAACCTAGACAATAACGAGGATGTAGAGAAGGAAGAGGATGGAGAAAAGGAAGAGAAGAGTTCTCCTGAGGATGAAGAGGAAGAAAAGAAAGAAGGTGAGAAGTGATGGAGCAGTTAATAGGTGCTATTAGTTCAGTAGGTTTTCCAATTGTAATGTGTGGTGTATTATGTTATTACATATTTAAAATACAGACAAAATTAATTGAGAGTATTCAGGAGAATACAAAAGTCTTATCTAAAATCGCTATTAATATAGAAGAAATAGAAAAGGAGAGTGAGAAAGATGAACAAGAATAATCTATT
>JAFOCU010000433.1 GCA_017381055.1 Lachnospiraceae bacterium | reverse complement strand
TTAGCTGCCTGATCTGCTGCTATAAGCGCATCGATAATCTCCTGAATATCACCATTCATAATCTGATCAATCTTATATAATGTAAGCTTAATTCTATGGTCAGTCACACGTCCCTGTGGGAAGTTATATGTTCTAATCTTCTCTGAACGATCACCTGTACCAATCTGGCTTCTTCTAGCTTCTGCCTCTGCATCATGTGCCTTCTGAAGCTCTAAATCATAAAGCTTTGCTCTAAGGAGCGCAAATGCCTTTTCTCTGTTCTGAATCTGTGACTTTTCTGTCTGGCTGTAGATTACGATTCCTGTTGGATAATGTGTAAGTCTAACAGCTGAGTCTGTTGTATTGACACACTGTCCACCATTTCCTGAAGCACGCATTACGTCGATACGAATATCTTTTTCATCAATCTTAATATCTACTTCTTCTGCCTCTGGAATAACCGCTACTGTAGCTGTAGATGTATGAATACGTCCGCCTGACTCTGTCTCTGGCACACGCTGTACTCTATGAACACCACTCTCGTACTTAAGCACTGAGTATGCGCCCTTACCCTTAACCATGAATTCAACTTCCTTCATACCGCCGATACCAGTATCATCCATATTAATGAGCTCAATCTTCCATCTATGTGTTTCTGCATAATGACAGTACATACGATAAAGCTCTGCTGCAAAAAGTGCTGCCTCATCACCACCTGCACCTGCACGAATTTCTACTACGATATTCTTATCGTCGTTAGGGTCCTTTGGAAGAAGAAGAATCTTTAACTCCTGCTCAAGATCCTCAATACGTGACTTTGCATCATTTAACTCTTCCTTAGCAAGCTCTCTCATATCCTCATCGCTTTCATTCTCAAGGATAGCAAGTGAATCTTCTACATCCTGCTTAGCCTGCTTGTATGCCTTGTATGCCTCTACGATAGGAGCTAAGTCATTCTGCTCCTTCATAAGCTTTCTAAACTTCTGCTGATCATTTACAACAGAAGGATCATTTAACTCTTTTAATACTTCTTCAAATCTTACTAAAATATCATCCAACTTATCAAACATTTTAATTATCCTTTCTTTTTAGCAAATCTTTCTAGCCTTTAATGCCTACGCATACTCTATCTAAACCTGCTAAATCCTTAATTATCTCTATTTCTTTAAATCCATTATCTTCCATAATAATCCTTAAATCCTCACCTTGATCACATCCTATCTCATAGATAAGGTAACCTCCTGATTTTAAGAATTCTCTAGCTTCCATGGTGATAGTTCTGTAAAACTTAAGTCCGTCCTCATCTCCATCTAGAGCAAGACGTGGCTCATGGTCTTTTACCTCTATCATCAAATCTTCCACATCTAAGCTTTTTATATATGGCGGATTCGAAACTATAATATCATACTTCTTACAATTTTTACTAGTACTATCTTCTTTTAATTTTTCAAAAAGATTACTTTCTACAAATTCTACCTTAGAAGCATCTAAATTAGCAGCATTTTTCCTAGCAACCTTAAGCGCCTCACTAGATATATCCACCGCTGTCACATCCACATCTTTAAGCTTAGCAATGCTTACAGCAATACATCCAGAACCAGTACACATATCAAGGACCTTGTCACCATTTTTCATAACTGATAATGCTTTTTCCACTAAAACCTCTGTATCCTGTCTAGGTATTAACACATGCTCATTAACATTAAATGTCATTCCCATAAAGTCTTGAGTTTTTGTAATGTGCTGCAATGGAATATGTTTTCCTCTAAGTTCTATCACTTGTAAATAATCATCTACAAGCTTTTCATCTATACATTCACTATTAGCCTCCATAAAATACTTATGGCGCGGCATTTCAAAAATATATTCAAACAAAAGCCATGCATCATTTTTGCTATCAGTTATATCTTGTGACGCAAGTCTTTCTTCACCTGCGAGCAAAATCTCTCTATACTTCATGATTTTGCCCCTCTACTGAATCGTCTGCAAAATTCTCAGCTAAATACTTCTTCCAATCAAATATAGCCTCAACCGATGCAATACCAACCTCTATCATATCATCCTCTGGCTCTATAGTTGTAAGCTTCTGAAGCCACATACCTGGCTTACTAAGCAAACCAATTATCTTGCCATCACTATTACCTGCAAGTCTTAATATCTCAAAAGAAATACCTGCTATAACAGGAATAAGAGCAAGACGAACCACTAGCTTAAGCCAACCTGTAGAAGCTGCTGGAATAATAGCTGACACAAGTATAAAGCTTATAATACTTATAACCACTACAAACAATAAAAAGCTTGTTCCACATCTTTTGTGAAGTCTTGAGTTTTTCTTCACATTTTCCACATTTAATTCCATACCATGCTCAATGCAATTGATGCATTTATGCTCAGCACCATGATACATAAATGTACGCTGTATATCCTTCATCTTAGATATAAGTACAAGATATAAAATAAATATAGATATTCTCGCAATGCCTTCAAATATAGCGATCACAGTATTAGACTCTATACCAACAATCTTTCTAAAGAATTCTCCAATAAAAAATGGAAGTACAATAAATAGTCCAACAGAAAACAATACCGAGAAGCACACTGTAAGTCCCATCAAGAAACTTTCTAGCTTGCTATTCTTCTCTTTCTTATCTTCTTCCTTAACATCTAACTTTTCTGCTTGCGCATTTTCCTCTTCAATATTCTTCGATGAAGTCTTTTTCACCTCATCTTCTTCCTCTTCAAAAAACTCTGCCGAATATGTTAAAGTTTTAATGCCAATAACCAACGACTCTATAAACTTAAAGACGCCTCTTACAAAAGGAACATTTAAAAACTTATACTTCTCTGTTAAGCCCACATGCTCCTTAACATCTATAATAATCTCTTTATCAGGCTTTCTAACTGCCACAGCATACTTTCCGCCATTACGCATCATAATGCCTTCAAGAACAGCCTGTCCACCGATTCCCGACGATTTCATATTTCACCTCACCGCAAAATGATAAAAAGGTCGGGAATATATATTCTCGACCTTATCAATAATCCTATTAGTTGTCAGACTT
>JAFOCU010000432.1 GCA_017381055.1 Lachnospiraceae bacterium | reverse complement strand
GAAGACCTTATCGAGCAGGGCTTTATCTCAGAAGCAGTTGTTAACTACATTGCACTTCTTGGCTGGAGCCCAGAAGATAATAACGAAATCTTCTCATTAGAAGAGCTTATAAAGATGTTCGATTACCGCCATATTAATAAGTCACCTTCTGTATTTGATATCGTTAAGCTTAGATGGATGAATAGCGAATATATCAAGGCTATGGATAATGAGCGTTTCTACGATTTAGCTATGCCTTATATCAAAGAAGTTATCACAAAGGATTATGACTTAAAGAAGATTCTTGACTTAGTAAAGACTCGTATCGAAGTTCTTCCTGATGTAAAGGGACATATAGATTTCTTCGAAGAGTTACCAGATTATGATATCGAAATGTACACACATAAGAAAATGAAGACAGATTCAGCTATCTCTCTTGAAGTTTTAAAGGATTTACTTCCATTACTTGAAGCTACAGATGATTTCTCTATGGATAACATCCATAACATCTGTATGGAATATGTAGCTAATAAGGGAATTAAGAACGGTACAGCTCTTTGGCCTCTTAGAACTGCAGTATCTGGAAAGCAGATGACACCAGGTGGTGCATTTGAAATCGCTGAGATACTTGGTAAAGATGAGAGCATTAGAAGAATTAAGATTGGTATCGAGAAGTTAGAGAAAGCATTAGCTTAAGGTTTATTAATAGAAAAAGGAATTCAACAAATTGTTGAATTCCTTTTTTAGTTTTCTCCTACCTATTTTGACTATGGCATTTTGGTAGGTATTGATTTTAATTTCCTTTTCCTACCTTTTATAGTATTTTTCATTTTGGTAGGCATATATTTCTCTTATACTTGCCTACCTACGTCACAATCTTACTTTCTAGTAGGCTTTTGCTTCTTTTATACTTGCCCACCTACATCACAATCTTACTTTCTAGTAGGCTTTTGCTTCTTTTATACTTGCCCACCTACATCACAATCTTACTTTCCAGTAGGCTTTTGCTTCTTTTATGCTTGCCTACCCACATCACAATCTTACTTTCCAGTAGGCTTATACTTAATTTCTTGGCTCCTACTTATTCCACAATACCAAAAATAAATAGGAATACATCACCAACAAAACTAATAACAGCCTCTAAAATATGCAATTAACAACAAATACAGCCTACGATACTTCAGCTACTAACTTTCCACCTTCAACCTTCACAACAATAATATCCCCTTCGCGTACACCGTCCGCAAGTATAACTCTCGCCGCCAATGTCTCAACATTCTTCTGAAGATATCTCTTAAGAGGTCTAGCTCCGTACATAGAGTCATAACCATGTTCCACTACATAGTCCTTAGCTTCCTCTGTAAGCTCTATTCTTAACTGACGATCTGTAAGTCTCTTATTAATATCCTTAATAAGGAGCTCAACTATTCCAGCGATATTTCCCTTAGTTAATGGCTTAAACATTATTATCTCGTCAAGTCTATTAAGGAACTCTGGTCTAAACGATGCTCTAAGCTGTTCCTTTACTAAGTTTTCATTCTCTGGGCGAATATTACCTTCTTCATCGATTCCTTCTAATAAATATGATGAACCAATGTTT
>JAFOCU010000431.1 GCA_017381055.1 Lachnospiraceae bacterium | reverse complement strand
GGAATAAACCTAAGCCAGCTGCCATACCTAAAATCATTTCCGTATAATTCATACTCTTGCACCAAGCCTTTCGTTTTCTTCACGGCATCTTTTAATATCATTCTCCACTGCCGCCTTTAACTCGTCTGTAGAACCAAATTTCTTTTCTGGTCTTATATAATTAAAGAATTCCAGCTCTACCGTTTTTTTGTACAAATCTATCGATACATCCAAGATGTTTGTTTCTATGGTGATATTATTATCACCATTTACTGTAGGTCTAGTACCAATATTTGTAATAGATGGATATCTTTCTCCATCAATAATTGAATTTGTATAATATACACCATTTGGAGGTAATAGTTTATCCTCCGTAGGTATTATATTAAATGTCGGAAATCCCAAAGTCCTTCCAAGCTGTTGTCCCTTTGTCACTATTCCTATAGTAGTATAAGGATACCCTAACAGCTCATTTACAGTCTCGATGTTCCCTTTTTCAATTTCCTCTCGGATAAAGGTACTACTAATATCTCTTCCACCGTACTGTAACTTCTTAATAACGGTTGTTTTATAACCAAACTTTTCTTCTAAGCTCTTAAGTAATGAAGCATTACCTCGCCTCTTATAGCCAAAACCGCAATCCTCTCCACAAAAGATTCTTTTTATCCCCAATCGTTTAACAAGAATATCTTCAATAAAAGCTTCTGGTTCAATGGATAGAATCTCAGGTTCTAATGGACATTCTACCAAAATATCTATTCCATTATGTTCCATAAAAAGTCTTTTTTCTTCTGTAGTTAAAATATACTGCTGTTTTGTATTGGCCAGCGCCTCCACAGGTGATCTCACAAAGGTAAATATTGCCGTTTGCAAGTCTTCCTCTGCTTTGGCTTTTGATAACATTTCAAGAAGAGCCCTATGCCCTTTATGCAATCCATCAAATTTGCCAATTACCAAAGCTGTTCCTTTATTAACTTGTATATGCTCAGTTAATACATTTCCGTAGATTTTCATAATTTTCCTCTACTTAGCGGCATAAAACATCTTGTCGCATTTTATTAGCTTTTCTTTTTTATTGTAATAGAAGATTCCTATAAAGGTGCCTACGCTGTCATACATTCTAAAGCGCATATTCTCTTCTAACACTAGCTTTTCATCAATATCAAGCATAGATAACGCTACACTGTTTCCATTATATAGCATTTTATCAAACTTTTCTATTGTACAAATGGACGGATATTTATCAAATATCTCCTCCACAGTAATTAGCTGCTTATTTACAGCCTCCGCAGATTCTGCTAATGAGCTAATTTCATCTAATGTAAGACTATTTTCTAAAGTAAAACTACTTACTTTAGTTCTCTTAAGTTCCTCCATGCAAGCTCCACACATAAGCTTGTCACCTATATCATGGCAAAGGGTCCTTATATAAGTTCCCTTTGAACAACTTACTGTCATATAAACCCTTGGAAACTCAATTCTTACATTTTCTATAGCAAGTATTTTTACAGGTCTTGCCTTTCTCTCAATCTCAATCCCTTCCCTAGCAAGCTCATAAAGTTTCTTACCATTCACCTTAAGAGCGCTATACATAGGTGGAATCTGATCATAATCTCCTACAAAGCTTTCAATAACTTGTAATATCTTCTCGTCAGAAAGTTTTCCTTTATTAAGCATTGTTTCCACATCTGTTGCCTTTAACACCTGGCCTGAAATATCCTGTGTATCAGTAACTTTACCAAGAAGCATTACTGTATCATAGGTTTTATCCTTATCTGTTAACATATCACAAAGCTTTGTAGCATGACCCAAACACACTGGCAATACTCCTGTAGCATCAGGGTCCAACGTACCTGTATGACCTATCTTTTTCTGCTTCAATATACCTCGAAGCTTCGCTACCACATCATGAGATGTGAAGCCTTTTTCTTTATTTACAATAATTACTCCGTTGTACATTTAAACTCCAACTCTATACGTTCTGCTAAATTATTTATAACATCATGTGTAGTTCCCTTACAGATACAACCAGCCGCTCTTACATGACCACCTCCGCCAAAATATCCTGCAACCTTGTTTACGTCAAGATATTTCTTCGAACGAAGACTTACCTTATAAGTAAGTGGTTCTATCTCATATAAGAATATAGCACATTCTACACCTTCAGTAAGGCGCATCTGTTCAACAATTCCGCCTAAATCCTTATTAGTTACCCCAAAGAATTCCATCTCTCTTTCAGTAACTACTGAAAAGATACATTTTCCATCGAAGAATCTTACACTTTCAAGTAGCGCACTACCCAAAATCTGATTTTGAGCATATGTCTTAGCATAAAATCCATCATCAATAATTGTTTGGAAATCAATGCCTTTACTCATAAGCTTACCAGCTATATTCATAGTATGCTCAGATGTACTAGCATACTTAAACACACCCGAATCATGTATAATTCCTGTGTAAATAGCTTCAGCTGTCTCCTTACTTATCTTATCTTCATCAAGTAAATCAAACAAAACCTCTGCTGTCGAACTAGCATTTGGAACAATTATATTTTCCATAGCTAATCCTGGATTACTTATATGATGATCAATACAAATTGTGGTCTTAGCATTTGCAAAAAGCTTATTAGCTACACCAATTCTTGATAAATCACTTGTATCTAATAAAATAAATAAATCAACTTGTTTTTCATCATCATCTTTATCAATAGCCTCATCTATTCTATTGATATAAGCAAATCCATTTCCAGCATCCTCAAGGTAAACAACTACATCTTTTGTAGGATAATTTTCCTTCAAATAATTATATAAACCCATGCACGAACCAACACAATCACCATCTGGGCGAGTATGTCCAGCTATTGCTATAGAGTTTACAGACTCTATTCTTTCAGAAAGTTTCATCAAAACACTTCCTTCCTAGTCTTCAATATTTTCGTTATTGCTGTTTGCATTATCATGAGCCATAACATCATCTATCATCTTAGACATATTAACACCATACTCAATTGACTGATCCATAACAAATGTAATCTGTGGTGTATTTCTTAAATTAATAGATGAAGCTAACTGTCTTCTGATATACCCTTCTGCACTCTTAAGTCCCTTTATAGTATCCATCTTAGCCTTCTCATCGCCAAGAACTGATATATATGCCTTACAGAACTTAAGGTCTGGTGTAACTTCAACTGCAACAACACTTGTGAGCGGACTAATACGCGGATCCTTTATACCACCGCGTATTATGTTGCCAAGCTCTCTCATAACCTCTGCATTAACTCTTACATTCTTTACACTATTTTTTCTCATTCTTACCTCTATCTAGGTACCTCTACCATAATATATGCTTCAACTGTATCAAGCTCTGCAAAATCATTAAAGCCTTCAAATACGAAACCACACTCGTATCCAGCCTTAACTTCCTTAACATCATCCTTAAATCTCTTAAGTGATGCTAAAGGTCCCTCGAAGATCATATCGCCAGCTCTCATAACACGAACCTTACAGCCTCTCTGGAAGGAACCATCGAGAACAAATGAACCTGCGATATTACCGATACCAGATGCCTTGAATATCTGACGAATCTCAGCATGACCGATAACCTTCTCTTCAAAGATTGGATCAAGCATACCCTTCATAGCAGCCTGAACATCTTCAATAGCCTGATAAATTACTCTATATAATCTAACGTCAACGCCTTCTCTATCAGCTGTATCCTTAGCTGTATTATCAACTCTTACGTTAAAGCCAATGATAATAGCATTAGATGCTGATGCAAGAATAACGTCTGATTCATTGATGGCACCAACACCACCATGAATAATCTTAACAACAACTTCTTCATTTGAAAGCTTTGCAAGACTCTGCTTAACAGCCTCTACTGAACCCTGTACGTCAGCCTTAACGATGATATTTAATTCCTTAACATCGCCAGTCTGCATCTGTGTGAATAAATCATCAAGAGACATTCTGTTCTTAGCCTTTGCGTTCTCGATAAGCTTTTCCTTACCATCTGCGATAAATGTCTCAGCAAAGTTTCTAGCTTCCTTCTCGTTCTTTGTAGATACGAAGATTTCACCAGCATTTGGAACTGAGTTAAGACCTAAAATCTCAACTGGTGTAGAAGGTGTAGCAACCTGAACTCTCTCACCTGTATCTGAAATCATAGCTCTGATACGTCCAAAGCTTGAGCCCACTGCTGCTGCATCTCCAACCTTAAGTGTACCCTTCTGTACAAGAACTGTTGCAACAGGACCACGGCCCTTATCAATCTTAGCCTCAAGAACAAGACCTCTAGCCTTACGGTTAGGATTTGCCTTTAACTCAAGCATCTCTGCTGTAAGAAGAATCATCTCAAGAAGCTGATCAATACCCTCTCCTGTATGAGCTGAAACTGGAACAAATACTGTATCTCCGCCCCAATCTTCTGCAACTAACTCATGCTCAGCAAGCTCCTGCTTAACTCTATCAATATTAGCACTTGGCTTATCAATCTTATTAACTGCAACGATAATGCTGATTCCAGCTGCTCTAGCATGATTGATAGCCTCTACTGTCTGTGGCATAACACCATCATCAGCAGCAACTACAAGTACAGCGATATCTGTTGATTGAGCACCACGCATACGCATAGCAGTAAACGCCTCATGTCCTGGTGTATCAAGGAAAGTAATCTTCTCACCCTTACATGTAACCATATATGCACCAATATGCTGTGTAATACCGCCAGCTTCGCCCGTTGTAACGTTTGTCTTACGAATAGCATCAAGTAAAGATGTCTTACCATGATCAACGTGACCCATTACACAGATAACTGGTGGTCTAGTCATTAATGTTGATTCATCATCTTCTTCCTCTCTTAAGAGTTCTTCGATAACGTCAACCTTCTCTTCTGGCTCAGCAATAATGTCGTACTCTAAAGCGATTTCTTCAGCTGTCTCATAATCAATTTCCTGATTAATGCTAAACATCTTACCCTGCATAAAAAGCTTCTTAATAATAGCAGATGCCTGCATCTTCATCTTATCAGCCAATTCCTTAATTGTAAGATAATCAGGAATTGTGATAACCTTAATCTCTTCTTCCTTTGGTTCTGGCTT
>JAFOCU010000430.1 GCA_017381055.1 Lachnospiraceae bacterium | reverse complement strand
GATTTCTGACTGACATATATCTGTTAACATACAACCAAAGTTGGCATTGAACTTGTTTTTAATCTTCATATAGAAGTATTCATCACCATCTTTGAGTGTTGTTTTATCGTAGTATTGTTTGAGTATAGTATCACGTAACTCATCTGGTAAGTAGTCATATTCTGATACGTAGCAATCATATATTTTTACGTGTTCTTTATCCCATTTATATGTGTCTCTGATTATCTTGTAATCAATATCTGTAATAACCATTGAACACTTTGTTGCTTTAAGTAATCTTCCGTTATCACCTAAGAGATTATCGTCTGCTTCAACGTGTGTACACTTAGCAACAGGAATATAAGGAATTGTGTGCCAATCCTTTATTTTAATATCCACAAACTCAATATCAATAATGCAAGCATACTTGCCACTATCAACAAATTTCTCAAAGTCAGACGTCTGACGGATACGTCTGAATTTTGACATGGGAAATTTGCATTGTACCATAACAGCTGGGTATGCTGAGGACATATCCATCGAAACTATGTCATCTAGTTCGTGATTTGCCCAATATGGATTACAGTGTGTGTTACCACCTCTACGTGCTTGTCTAAGTAATCCATATAGATAACCATCTAATCTTGTTTTAATGAAGTTGCGTCTGTTGGCTGGGTTCTGTGCCATTGCTTGTCTTAGCTCACGTCTAACATAGCCTGTACTAGTTAGCGGTACGGTTGCTACGTCATGGTCATCTGAGTTCATCTTGTATATGAGTGCTTCATATAATCCTGCAACGTCATTGTATATGTATTGTAATTCTCTAGGAGTTAACACTGTTTTTGGTGTTCTGAATTTCTTGTAATCGAATTCTTCACCACTTAGTTTTCCATGTTTACATGTTGGTGTGCTAGATGTAAATCTCTCTAATCCCATATTGGTTAGTTTGTATGAACATCTATATTCAACACCTTTTGTATAGCACTTTACAACTTTACGTGCCTGTGTTGCGAATACTTCATCTATGTGAAAGTAGTTACGCATAAATTGGAATTCATAGGGAAGATTGTGAACGTAGCAAACTAATCTGTTATATTTGCTTAGGTTCATTGCGTCAGACATCTGACCGATTAAGTCAACATATTCTTCCCACGTACGACAGAGTATACAATCTCCATCTATATATGTTGCTATTGAATAAGTTATTGAAATAGGCTGGTCTGTATCTCTACCTTGCACTGATGTTTCAATATCCATTGTCATAAAATCTTTAAAGTAATTCTTCTGGTGTGAACGTGCTTTACCTTTCATGTTTAATCTTCTATCTAATCTAAAGAAGTATAAAGCATCTAAATCTGAGTATTCTATTATTCTGTCCTGTTCTTCTGTATATATCATTCTAATCCGCTCCTGTCTGTTTTGAAAATAGTTACTAGTGAATTGTATGTGATGTCATCAGCTTGCCATCTTAATACATTTTCTTCGATTTCTTCTTCTGAATATCCATTTTCAAATGCTGAGTCCAACATCTCTATAAACTCATATCTTAGGTCATCTACAAGTTTGACACCTGTTCTTAACATAATCTTGCTTATTCGTGCCATACGTTCTGGGTCTGCTGATATATTATATCCTAAATCTTTTAGCTTAAGTAATCCTCTGATACTATCCTCTTTTGATTGCCTTGCACCTTTTACTGTTCTTGTGTCTAATCCTAACCAATGCTCTAGGAATTCAGCTTGCTTAATCAAGTCAGACGTCGGACGCTTCGCTACAGCCTGCGGAAACTTAATCGACTGATATTCTGTATTGAGAAATTCCATTGCTCTACCATAGGCATACTCTGTATCGCCACCTGTTCTTTCGAGTGCTCGGAGTGACTTGTTTGCCACTCCTGATTTCTCGTAAATGTAATTTTTAAGTTCTCGTATGGAGTCAACGTCTGCTTTGCGAGCTCCCATTATCATATTTATAAATTTGTCTGCCATAATTTTAATCCTCTACAATCTTATCCTCTTGAATAAGGGCAATCTGACTTGTTACACTCTAGGCACTCTATTGAAGAACTTACTTCATTGTGTATTGCCATACAGTTTTCATATGTTACCTCAGTGTCAGATGTCTGACTTTCTATTGGCTCATTCATGTAATCTTCAAAGTGTGTTGAGGCTTCGTGGCATTCCAGTTCTGCTAAGATTTCTTCCTGACACTGTTTACAGTAATCTGTGTGTGAGTCATTATCTTCAAGCAATATGTCTAATAGACGTAAAGCTTGATGGTTTACTCCATCGTTAACAGCTAATCTAATCT
>JAFOCU010000429.1 GCA_017381055.1 Lachnospiraceae bacterium | reverse complement strand
GCATTTTCCTTCTGTGTACTATTTATACAAATCTGAGCCTTCATATAATTATATATTAAATTCTGTCTATCATCGTAGCTCTCTTCTATGATGAATCGCATACCGTCACAATACATTAATGCATCTGATGTCTTATCAAGATTCATGGCAACATATGCATAAAATCTTAAGAAATTAAATTTAGCATTAATGTCAATGTTTATCTTCTCCACCTCTATCTTGTGATAAATCATATCAAGATAATAATCAGCTTGATCAAAGGCAAGAAAAATACAAAGATTCTTAAATTTATTTATATACTCAGGAACTTTATCATGAGAAAATTCCAATGGTCCCTTTGTCTCTCTAGTGGCAATAGTTGTATTAAACACCCATTCCACAATACTGTCTGAAGATTCCAATTTGGCAACCATTCTATTCCAGTCATCCTGGCAATACTCCGCCACACCAAATAATTCATTATAAGTAGCAAGAATAGCAATATTAGTTCCATATGTTCCTGATATAAGTTCATCTAAAAGCTTAAATGTAGAATTTCCTGCATAGTGAATCTTATTAAGCACTAACATAAGTGTTTTTTTCTGTGAAAGACGCTCAAGCATCTTACCTATTTCTTTGTAGAGTTTCTCAATTTCAAAGTCTATTTCATTGATAAGAACATCTTCTTTACGCACACAAACACCAGTCTCAAAATACGACTTAAAAATAGGTCTATGTAATAAATACACCCCAGCATTTTCAAAGAATTCTTCAAGACTCTCATCTGCTAATTCATAGAACAATTCCTTTATCCAATCAAGAAATGGTTCAAACGCAGTAACTATATCTCCTGTTTCATATGAATGATATAAAAATTTAACATCTGTTTTATCCGCTGATATTTCCATAACATTATCATATGTTAAATCTAATGTATTATAGTGTTCTATAAGCATAACATTAGAGCCCTGCTCACCCATATTATGAAGCATTGAATCTATTAAATTTTCAATATACTCCTTATGCACACTTCTATCCATAATTCCTCCAACAATCTATATCCTAATTACTAAACTCACACAAAATATACTTATATATATTTTATCATTTTTTTGTAAAAAGTACAATAATAAAAAAATCGTTACAGGCAATCAATACCTGTAACGATCTATCACGGAGCTAATATGCCCCCATTACATTATTCAGTTTATTAGTTTAATGCTCTCTTTTTGTTATAAGCTACAACCATAGCTCCAACTGCTGAGATAAGTAATACCGCAATGTAAGCTGCATAATTAGAAGCATCACCTGTCTTAGTATTACCTGCATCAAATGGTGTATCAAGGTCGATATCTTCTTCCTCTTCTGTTCCTGATGCGAATGGTGTATCAATTTCAAGGTCTTCCTCTTCTTCATCATCTACATCATTATTGTCTTCCTCTACACCTGGTGCAAAAGGAGTGTCAATTTCAATATCTTCCTCTTCTTCTACAACGATTTCACTTGTTGTACCTTCGAATACCATATCTTGCTTAACAATTAATTCGCCCTCTACATCAGTTACAAGCTCAAAACCTGAGAACTCATAACCTTCTGAAACTTCATATGTGCTAGCTGGAACTTCTGAACCATACTCTACTGTAAACTGGTCAACAACTTCACCATCTACCTTATATGTTACTGTAAATTCCTTAAGCTTTGTTGTACCATTAATTACGATTGTTTCTGTTACTGTCTCAGGAACATTATCCCAACCGCTGAACTCATAACCTTCTTCTGGTGTGTACTCGAAAACTGGAACAGCATCACCATATACTAAACCTTCTTCTCTATGTACAAGCTTTCCATCAACTTTATACAATACACCAAAATTCTTTAACCATGTTTCGCCAATGATTTCTACATCCTCTGTAATGTAATCAATCTTACCACTTATAACCTTCCAATCACTGAACTCCTCAGCCTTAGCATCAGCTGGTGAAGGAAGTAACTTTATAAATCCACCATAGTTAACAATAATATCTTCATCATTGTACTTTTGTCCATTTAAGTAGTATGTTACCTTAAATGTCTTAATGCTAGTTTCAGCAGAAATAACGATATCCATATCAATAGCATTAACATTTGCATCTTCTGTCTCTAAAGTCCAATCAGAAATATTCATGCTCTTATCAAGCTCTTTGTATACATACTTTGCATAATCACTTACATTTGTGCCTTCATCTACTGTCCACTGAGCAACCTGCTTATCATCTACCATATATGTTACTGTATATAATTTAGTCCAATTAGATGTAAATACGATATTCTCAGTTGCTACCTTGATTTCATCTCCAGCCTTATATGTCTTACCATTGTATGACCAGCCATCGAATCTATAGCCCGCTCTTTCAAGGTTCTCCTTTACCACTACAGTATCATCCATTGTATATACGATTTCATCAACTGGAACTTCTACTCCAGCCTCATCCTTATAAGTAACATTATACACTATCTTCTTATATTCAACTGTAACTTCTACCTTTTCGTATGGCATAACACCTGTTACAACTGAGTCATTTGCATTTAATAATTCATAGCCCTTAATTTCAGGCGATTCCACCTTATATTCCTCTGTAGCTGCCACAGAAACTGTCTTGCTATCGCAAAGTTTGTTTCCTAATTCATCTACGTAATTAACTACTACGTCATACTTTTGACCAACGATGATACCATCAATATGCCACTTTTCATCTGCTGTATTCTTACTAACAGCCTTAATTACATACCACTTAATATATTCGCCTTCATTAAGTTCAATACCAAAATCTTCTGCACTTGGCGCTGTATGAATAATCTGTGCAACCTTTTCATCATCATTAGTAACTGCTGTAAATGACTTAAGCGAACCTGCAACACCTGTTGAATAATCGTCTGAAGAATAATTACCTGGCTCTGCCTTTTGCTTTAAACCTCTATTTAATACAAAGAATAAAATCTTAACTGGCTTTTCTTTATAAGTTGCCTTAAATGTCATATTCTGAGTAACACCATTTTTTAAATCTTCAGTAGTGTAATCACCCTCTGCTACCCACTCAACAAATTCAAACTTACTCCATGAAGCTGCATCTTCATTATTCTCAGTCTTAACATCAGCCTTAGATGGTTTAGCTGGTATCTCACCAAAATCACCATAGTTATACTCTGCTTTTAAATCTTCCTGACCATTGTCAAATTTAAATGTAACTACAAACTTTTTAATAGTTGTTGTTCCTTCAAATACAAGATCCTGCTGTACAACTGTTGGGTCTTCTACTTCTGTTACAAGTTTAAAGCCTGAGAAATCAACTTTTTCTGATGGTTCGTATTCAAAATTAGGAATCTTTGAACCATAAGCCACCCCATTAAATGTCTCAACAATCTCGCCATTTACCTTGTAAGTTACAGAAAATTGCTTAGTGCTTATAGAACCTACAATTACTACATCTTCTCTAATATTTTCTAAGCTTCCTGAAATAACTTCCCAACCAGAGAAATTCTGTGATTCATCAGCTGGAGAGCCCATCAATTCTTTTGTCTCTCCATATTTAGCTGTTTCTGTATAATAATCATCACCATTTAATTTGTATGTTATCTTAAATGTCTTTGGGCTTGTTTTTGCCGATACAACCATATCCTTATTAATCGATTTAAGATTAACATTTCTAGTCTCTAATACCCATTCAGAAATATTCATATTTTCTGGAAGTTCTGCATATTCATAATCCGCGTAATTACTTACGTTTGTTTTCTCATCTACTACTCTAGTATATACTACTGTTTCATCAACAACATAGTTGGTCTCCTTAAAAGTATATCCATCAATAAACCCATCTTATAATATAGTACTTTTTCCCATACCCTCCAAAAGAGGGGGATTAGGTGGGAATAGTAGTAAAAATCAAGAAAAATAGCATAACAAAGCGGACAAGTCCGCATCACCTCCCTAAATCCCTCTATCTAGAGGGACT
>JAFOCU010000428.1 GCA_017381055.1 Lachnospiraceae bacterium | reverse complement strand
GCTGGCACAGAAATGTGTATGCCTGGCGATAACGTAGAGATGACAATCGAGCTCATCCACCCAATCGCTATGGAGCAGGGTCTTGGTTTCGCTATCCGTGAAGGTGGTAGAACAGTAGGTTCTGGTAAGGTAGCTAAGGTTCTTGACTAGTCACGAATACTTTTATTCGAGCGTTAGTAATAAGAAATAATAAAGTGTGCACCATGCTTGCATGGTTGCACACTTTTTTTATTTCTTATATACGTACATTCGAAGAATGTACGTGCGCGGATTGAACGAAGTTCAAGACGCTTGAACGCTAAACTCGACTGCCGCGAGCGAGGAAATGCGGAGCATTTTTGAGCTTGGCTCGTTGCGTATATATACTTTTCATAAAAATAAGTATGTGATATAATTTATCTATATTTGGTATCGAAAGGAAAGCATATGATTATAAAAAAAGCTGAAAACTATAACATTGAAGAAATCCTTAATGTCTACCAAGAAGCCAGAGAATACATGGCTGTCAATGGTAACAAAGAACAATGGGGAGATAATTATCCGCCAAGGACTTTGATTGAAGAAGATATAAATACAGGCAAATGTTATATCGCAGTTGATGAAAAAGTATGCGGCGTATTCTACTTTGCTATAGAAAACGATCCTATGTATAACATTATTGAAGATGGCCAATGGCTAAATGATAATCAATATGCCGTAGTACATAGAATAGCAGTTTCAAAAAATACACATAATAAAGGTATTGCAGGCCAATGTATTAATTATGCTGTGGAGATATGCAAAGGAAATGGTATATTAGATCTTCGTATGGATACCCACATAGATAATTTACCAATGCAACGTTTTCTTAAAAAGAATGGTTTTGTAAAATGCGGCATTGTTTTTGTAGAGGATGGAACAGAACGTTTGGCATATCATAAGTTAATAAAGTAAGAGAAAAAAACTGGAAACATAATGAAATGTTTTCAGTTTTTTTATATTTCTAGATGCACTTTTTTGAGGTAAAAAGTTGTAATATTATTGTTTTTGTGATATAATATCTGAAAACAGTTCGTTAAACAAATTATTACATAGGCATTAAATAGGGAAGCAATCTTTTTTATAGAATATGTGTACTTGCTAGGTACGTATATTCTATAAAAAAGTGACACTAATCTTTAAGGCCGGAAGGAGAAGGTGCTAATGAGTAAAGAAGCAAAAGAGGTAAAGACAAAGGATCTCAAAATTAGAGATCGAATTTCAAGATCGTTTACACAGGTGACGTTGATTTTATGTATTGCATCTGCAGTATCGGTAATTGCATTATTTGTTATGGCAAGCAGATATGAGCATGCTATGCAGAACTATGGTTTTTCACAAGGTGATATAGGTAAGGCTATGACAGTTCTTACAGATACCCGAAGTGCAGTTCGAGGTGCTATTGGTTACGAGACTACAGATGAAATCCAAAAGTTGGTAACACAGTATGGTGAGAAGAAAGAAGCTTTTTGGAAGTACATGGAAGATGTTGAAGTTTGTATGGTGACACCTGAGGGTATTGCTTCATATGAAGATATTGTAGAAAAAGCTGAGATATACTTTGAAGTAACAGATGATATTTTGGAAGAGGGAGCAACAACTGACACTGAGAAATCTTTAGATGCTCAGCATCGTGCTTTTTCAGAGATGGCTCCAGCATACCAGAATGTATATGATGCAGTATTTGAACTTATGGATGTTAACGTTGAGAAGGGTGACCTTACAAGTAATACATTGATAATATTAAGATATATTATCATCGCAGTTATCGTTGCAATTATTGTCGTGGCATCTATAGTAGCAGTTAAGATTGGTAAGAAAATAGCAAGTGGTATTGTTGATCCGTTATCTAGACTTGGTGAAAGAATGAATGCGTTTGCTCATGGTGATTTGGATAGTCCATTCCCAGAGAATGAATATAACGATGAGATAGCTGATATTCTTGCTGATTGTAAGGATATGGCAGCTAACCTTAATGAGATTATATCTGATGCTGGTTATCTTCTTGGTGAGATGGCAAATGGTAACTTTGCTATTAGAACAAGAGTTGAAGAAAAATATGAAGGTGACTTTAACCAGTTACTTATGTCTATGAGACAGCTTAACCGCCAGCTTGATAGTACATTAAAGATGATTAATGAAGCTGCAGAGCAGGTAACACAGGGTGCTTCTCAGTTAGCATATAGTGCACAGGATCTTGCAGAAGGTGCAACAGATCAGGCAGGAGCAGTAGAAGAGCTTACAGCAACAGTTGAAAATGTAACAAGTATTTCAGAGGATAGTGCTCAGTCGGCTATGAATACAGCAGCACAGGCTAAGGAATCAGCTGCAGTTGCTAATACAAGTAGAACAGGAATGAATGAACTCATTCAGGCTATGGATAATATTACTGAGACATCTAAGGAAATTGAAAATATTATTGCAGCAATTGAAGATATTGCTTCTCAGACAAATCTTCTTTCACTTAATGCTTCTATTGAAGCAGCAAGAGCTGGCGAGGCAGGAAGGGGCTTCGCAGTAGTTGCTGACCAGATTGGTAAGCTTGCAAATGATAGTGCTCAGTCAGCTATTTCTACTAAGGAACTTATTGTTAAGTCATTAGAAGAAATTGAAAAGGGTAATAAGATTGTACATGAAACAATGGAAACAATTGGCAATATTTTAGAGAGTATGGAAACATTTGCTCAGAATGCAGACAGTGCGGCAGAAGCATCTAGATCGCAGGCGGATATGCTCGGACAGATTGATCAGGGAATTGAACAGATTTCGACAGTTGTTCAGAGTAACTCAGCTGCTTCAGAAGAAACATCCGCAATTAGTGAAGAGTTATCAGCACAGGCAATTGCTCTTAGAGAGATGGTTTCGGCATTTAAGCTTCGTGAAGAGTAATTTAAGTTTAAGATGAAAATCTAAAGTAATAGAAAGTGGAGTAAGACTTCGGTAAAGAAGTTC
>JAFOCU010000427.1 GCA_017381055.1 Lachnospiraceae bacterium | reverse complement strand
TGTGACAAAGGCTTATGCCTTATTTGTAGTTGATGATTTATTTATGAGTAAGACCATGAAACTTTTTTTTAGAAATAGAATGGGAAAGTATATCTCTAAGAGGGATATACAGCAGTTTTTTGATACAGAAATTAGGAATTTTTTTTCAGAACCTTATGGTGAAAAATTTGGCTTCAAGAATATGTCCGTATCAGAAGGATTTAAAGGAAGTGTGGCTTGGAGAGGTAATTATTCTGTGGATTTAGAAGGAGACTTTGGAGAGGATTTCAATCAGATAGCCTATTGGAGAAATAATATTCCGGTTTTTGAAGGGCAAGCTATTGAGCTTTGGTTAGAGTATGAAAAAGATCCGCAGGTTGAGTTGGCTTTATCTATAACTCAATTTGTTGCGGGGTCTATAAGTGATATACAACAGAGCTGGTATTTCACACAGAAGGAATTGGAAAATGAATTAATCATAGATAATGAGAAAAACAATGGACCGATATTCGTTTCTCTATATGCAAAAGGTAAAGGTAAATTAAGTATTATTGCTCTTCATGATAGACATTCTCGTAGAGGCTATGGAACATTTCTTCCTGGAGGAAAGAGATATGTAACCGCCAACAGAGAGGAAATATTTTATTATTTTGATCCAGGAAATGCTAAACCGCCTTTGAATGTGTACTTCTCGGGTTATAAGACAAGACAGGGATTTGAAGGATATAATATGCTTAAGAAAATGGGTTCACCGTTTTTGCTTATAGGTGAGCCTAGACTAGAAGGCGGATGCTTTTATATGGGTGATAAAGAATATGAAAAAGCTATGGTAAAGATTATAAGTAGTCACCTTGATAAGTTAAAGTTTACTAATGAGCAATTAATTCTTGCAGGTATATCCATGGGCTCCACAGGTGCGTTATATTATGGATGTGATCTGTTGCCGCGTGCGATACTTGTGGGTAAACCTCTTGTTAATGTAGGCGATATTGCTGTAAATGAAAGAATTAGTAGACCAGGCGGATTTCCGACATCTTTAGATATGATTAATTACATAAGTGGTAAAAGTGGGGAGAGGGCTGTAGAAGCTGTAAATAAAAAATTTTGGGATAAATTTGGTAATACACAGTGGGGAAACACAAAATTAGTTGTTTCTTATATGATAGAAGATGATTATGATAGCAAGGCATATGATATGCTTATATCTCATCTAAAATCATCAACAATTCAATTGTGTGGCAAAGGAATACATGGAAGACATAATGATGCATCAGGTGACATTGTTGCTTGGTTTAAAGCACAATATGACCAGATATTATATGAGGATTTTGGTATAAGGAAAAAGTAATGTTAGGTGAAAAGTGGACGATATACTGGAATGAATATGTTTCGGATACATATTTGTACGGTTCAGAGTTAAAATTTCATAATAAAAATCAGGTGGAATTTCATAATGAACTTATGCCACCAGGTACTGTTATTAAACAGTGGTACTCTAAGACGAATTTTTGGGCTCAAAGAAAAGAACCAGCGTTGCCTATTATCGATGGTGAGACGGAGTATATCCTTAAGGTAAATATGGATGTTCCAGAAAATGAGAATATCACCATAAGGCTTGCGTTTTTCGATAGATACGGCGTTGAAGCAGGGTACTTAAATATTAGAGATAAAGAGACACGTTTTAAATGTCCTTTAAAGACATATAGTTATAATTTACAGTTGATAAATAGTGGAGTAACTAGATTTACATTTCATTCAATAATTTTGCAGGAAGTAATAGATGAAGAAGAATAGACAGATAAGACAACTTCATAAAGTGCTAGATAAGGTAAAACTTCATCGTAGAAAGATGGAATCCTTAACAGATGAGCAGTTATCAGGCTTGACTGATGCCTTTAAGCAGAGATTGGAAAATGGTAAAACATTAGATGATATTTTGCCAGAGGCTTATGCGGCTATTTGCGAGGCGGATTATAGAATACTTAAGAAGCGACCTTATGATGTTCAGATTCTTGGGGCTATTGCTATGCACCAAGGTAAGCTAGTTGAGATGAATACTGGAGAGGGAAAAACACTTGTTGCTACTATGCCACTTTATCTAAATGCTCTCGAAGGTAAAGGTGCGTTTTTGCTTACATCTAATGAATATCTAGCTAATCGTGATGCTGAAGAGATGGGGCCTGTATATGAGTTTATGGGATTAAAGGTAGCTGTAGGAGTAACTGATAAGCCAGATGAAAAATTTACAAATGATGAAAAAAGGGAAATATACAACTCTGATATAGTATATACAACTCATGGAATATTAGGCTTTGATTATCTTCTTAATAATCTTGTAACTTCTGTTGAAGATAGATTTATGAGGGAATTAAATTATGTAATTATAGATGAGGCAGATTCGGTGCTTCTTGATAGTGCTCAAATGCCGTTAGTTATATCTGGTTCACCAAGAGTTCAATCAAATCTATATGAGATGGCAGATTTCTTTGTGACTACATTGCAGGAAGGACTAGATTATGAAAAAGAGGATCAAAAGGTATGGTTTACTGAGGAAGGAATAGCTTACACAGAGAAGTATTTCAGAATAGATAATTTTTATGGTGAAGAATATTTTGAGATTAATCGCCATGTTACTTTAGCTTTGAGAGCTCATGTGTTATTTGAAAAAGAAAAGGACTATATGTTGTCCAAGGACCATGAGATTGTATTGCTTGATAATGGTTCGGGAAGAATGATGCCGGGTGTAAAACTTAGAGGAGGCCAACATCAGGCGCTAGAAGTAAAAGAGGGAATAGAGGCAAGTAGAGAAAATCGTTCGGTGGCTGCGATTACATACCAGAATCTCTTTTTGGAATTTCCGAAGATGTCGGGTATGAGCGGAACTATATCTGATGCTAAGGAAGAGATAAGAGAAGTCTATGGGATTGATGTAGTTGTTATACCGCCAAATTGTCCTATGAAACGAGTAGATCGTAAGGATTATTTTTATGTGGATAGAGATAGCCAATTTGAAGCGGCTATTAGTGATGCTATAAAGGTACATAAAACAGGACAGCCTGTTCTTATAGTTGTATCGACCATAGCTGAAACGGAATTAGTGTCTAGTCTTTTGATAAAGGAAAATATAGCGCATAGTGTACTCAATGCCAATAATGCGTATTGGGAAGCGCAGATTATCAAGGAAGCAGGTAAAAAAAATACAGTAACTGTAGCTACAGCTATGGCGGGACGAGGTACAGATATACGACTAGGTGATGATGTAAAGGAACTGGGTGGTCTTGCTGTTATCGGTATTGGGCGAATGGCCAATATACGTCAGGAGCGACAAGCTAGAGGACGTTCTGGAAGACAGGGTGATCCAGGATTTAGCCAGTTTTATGTATCATTGGAAGATGAAGTGGTTAGAAAATATGCTAATTTTAAAACTGAAAAGTATATAGATGGTCGTAAACGAATAAGTAAAAGCCGACTTATGAATAAGATAAACGAAGCTCAAAAGACAAGCGAAGAGTTTGGTGTATTTTCACGTATGCAAGCTATGGATTATGATCAAGTAATTAAGAGACAGAGAACTCTTATATATGAAATAAGAGATCTGGTAATGGAAGGTAATGCATTAAATCATAGGAAAATTATAGCTATAGCGAAAGATAATATAAAAGCATTTTTAAAGAGTAATCGAAAATTAGAAATTCAGGATATAAATAGATATGTATTAGATAATATTTCATATCAGCTTGGAGAAACGTTATCGGTGAAAATGCTAGGTAATGAGGATGCAATATTCTCATATTTGATTAAGCTTGTAAAAGAGAGATTGTATCAGCAGGAAAAGAAGCTAGGAAGTGAAGAACAAGTAGAGAGGTTTATTAGACTAGCAACTTTGCAAGCTATAGATGATGCGTGGGTAGAGGAGGTTGACTATCTACAGCAGTTGCAACATGCGGTAGCAGGTCGCTCGTCTGCACAGAGAAAGCCAGTATATGAGTATCAGATAGAGGCAAGATTATCATTTGATAAAATGAAGGATATAATCTTAAAGAATATAATTCGTAATATTTTGTTAAG
>JAFOCU010000426.1 GCA_017381055.1 Lachnospiraceae bacterium | reverse complement strand
GTTCACATTTCTAAGATTTCTAATGAGAGAATCAACCATGTAGAAGATGTACTTACACTTGGTGATAATGTTAAGGTTGTATGCCTTGGTAAGGATAAGATGGGAAGAATTTCATTTTCAATGAAGGATTGCCAGTAAATTTTAGATAGTAAAATTGAACTTTTATAAACTAAAGTATTGAATAAAATGAACTTATGTGATAAAATCATATAAGTTCATTTTTAATTTTGAACTTTCACAGGTTAGAATTTCAAATGCTCTGATATAGCTATTGAAAGCATTTTGCACAAGCTTTATACTGTGCTTTTACATGCTACGAATATTTGATTTTCTAAATACTTTGATAGAGTAAATTGTTAACGGACGTGACCGGCTCATAAGCTCCATCCGTGGAGCTATTCGCCTTTTCCCAACGTCCTGTTGGGAAATCACTAGTTGTGAACAAAGTATTAAGAAAATCTAAATATTCTTCGCTACCGTAAAATCACAGCACAAAGTTGTACAAAATGATTAATAAACTTAAGTATGGAGCATTTGAAATTCTAATCGTAAATTAAGTTAATTAAAGAATAGATAGAGATGGATGGAAAATGAACTTATATGATTTTATACGGAGGTGTGTGGATGACGGCTCAGATTTTTGCAGAGAGACTTAATAAGGCTCTTAAAGATAAGAATATGAAGCAGGTTGATTTGCTTAATAAAGCCACTGAGATGGGTATTAAGCTTGGTAAGAGTCAGATAAGTCAGTATGTTAGTGGAAAGACTTTTCCAAGAGACAATGTACTTAAGTTTTTAGCTAAGATTTTAGAAGTAGAAGAAGCGTGGCTTGCAGGTGCAGATTCTACATATAATATAGAAGAAAAAGTTACTCCAATGAATGTGGGAGATTCTGTGAGTAGTAAGGATAGTAAGATATTGAACAATGAAAGAGGTAATGGTATGAAAGAATTTAAGAAGTCAGCTAAGCTTGAAAATGTACTATATGATGTAAGAGGTCCTGTTGTGGATGAGGCTGCTAGAATGGAGCAGGCAGGTACTCATATTTTAAAATTGAACATCGGTAATCCGGCACCATTTGGCTTCAGAACTCCTGATGAGGTTATTTATGATATGAAGCAGCAGCTTACAGATTGTGAGGGCTATTCGGATTCTAAGGGACTTTTCGCAGCTAGAAAAGCAATTATGCAGTCAGCTCAGCTTAAGAATATACCAAATGTAAGTATTGATGATATATATACTGGAAATGGTGTTAGTGAACTTATTCAGCTTAGTATGTCAGCGCTTCTTGATAATGGTGATGAAGTTCTTATTCCATCGCCAGATTATCCATTATGGACAGCTTGTGTAACATTAGCAGGTGGTAAGGCAGTTCATTATGTATGTGACGAGCAGGCTGATTGGAATCCTGATATTGCGGATATTAGGAAGAAAGTAAATGCTAATACAAAGGCAATTGTAATTATTAATCCAAACAATCCTACAGGTGCTCTTTACCCAAAGGAAGTACTTCAGGAGATAGTTGAAATCGCTAGAGAGCATCAGTTAATGATTTTCTCTGATGAAATCTATGATAGATTGGTTATGGATGGTGAGGAGCATGTTTCAATCGCTTCTTTAGCACCAGATTTATTCTGTGTAACATTTAGTGGATTATCAAAATCGCACATGGTTGCAGGATATAGAATTGGTTGGATGATATTCAGTGGAAATAAAGAGATTGCTAGGGATTATATAGCTGGAATCAACATGCTTTCAAATATGAGACTTTGTTCAAATGTACCAGCTCAGTCAATCGTTCAGACAGCTCTTGGCGGATATCAGAGTGTTAAGAATTACATTGTTCCGGGTGGAAGAATTTATGAACAGAGAGAATATGTATACAAGGCATTAAATGATATACCAGGTATTTCAGCAGTTAAGCCTAAGGCTGGATTTTATATATTCCCTAAGATTGATGTGAAGAAGTTCAATATTACAAATGATGAAAAGTTTGCACTTGATTTACTTCATGATAAGCACATTCTTCTTATTGGAGGTAGCGGATTTAATTGGAAGCAACCAGATCATTTTAGAGTTGTATATTTACCTACTGTTGAGAATTTGGAAACAGCTATGGGAGAGCTTGCAGATTTCCTTAGTTACTATAAGCAGAGATAAAAAGTAGTTGAAAAAGTTGGCTAAATATTATATTATTAAGTTTAGTAACTTTTTCTAATTAAAGTAATACAGTTAAGATGAATATTACAATGATTGTAGAAGTTATACGGCTACAATTTATATGGAAAAAGTAGAAAAGAGGTAGTAGACATGAAGTT
>JAFOCU010000425.1 GCA_017381055.1 Lachnospiraceae bacterium | reverse complement strand
TGGCAAGGGAAGTGCTAAGAATATTACACAGGGTCTTGATTTGCAGGGCGGTGTAAGTATTACATTTGAAGTTGCAGAAGAAGAATTCAGTAAGGAAGACTTTGAAGATACTTATAGAAAGATGGAAAAGAGAGCTTACGAGCTTAGCGATGAAGCGTCTATCTATAAGGAGGGAGAGAACAGAATTACTGTTGAAATCCCAGGTAGTGATGATGCCCAGGCAGTTCTTGATAAGCTTGGAAAGCCAGGTTCATTACAGTTTATTACAGATTATGGCAATGCTGATAAAGAAAAGGTATGGTTTGAAGGTAGCGATATAAAGAACGCTAAGGCAGTTTATACTAAGGACGATATGACAGGCGCTATTGAATATATGGTTGCTTTAGAGTTTACAGAGGAAGCTGGAGAGAGATTCGCTGAGGTTACAGGCAATAATGTTGGAAAGATAATCTACATTGTATATGATGGAGAGATTATATCAGAGCCATATGTTCAGCAGAAGATTACAGGTGGTGAAGCTACTGTAACAGGAATGGATTCAAATGAAGAAGCTGAAGAACTTGCATCAATGATTAGAATTGGTTCTCTTAAGCTTGAACTTAAGGAGATATCTTCTAAGGTTGTAGGAGCTAAGCTTGGAGATGATGCTATTAGCACAAGTTTACTTGCAGGTGTAATTGGTATTGCATTTATCTTTGTATTTATGCTTGTAATATATAGAGTTCCAGGACTTGCAGCAGGACTTGCACTTATTGCATATACAGCGATGAGTTTACTTGCTCTTAATGGATTTGATATAACACTTACATTACCAGGTATCGCAGGTGTAATTTTATCTATTGGTATGGCGGTAGATGCAAATGTAATTATCTTTGCACGTATTAAGGAAGAACTTGGTGCAGGTGTAGAGGTTAAGAATGCTATAAAGACAGGTTTCAAGAAGGCTACATCAGCTATTTTAGATGGAAATATTACAACACTTATTGCTGCACTTGTTCTTATGAAGATGGGTACAGGTCCTATTCAGGGATTTGCTAAGACACTTGCATATGGTATTATTATTTCTATGATTACAGCAATGTTTATTACAAGAGGTCTCTTATATTTACTTTATTCAATGGGCTTCAACAAGGCATCTATGTATGGAGTTCAAAAGGAGAGAAAGGTAATCAACTTTGTTGGTAAGAGAGCAATACTTTTAGGTATAAGTGGAGTTGTTATTGTACTTGGAGTTTTAGTAACATTCTTAAATAGTAAGGGTACATTTGATGGTAGAAATTCTTACTTTAACTTAAGTGTTGAATTCCAGGGTGGTGTATCTACAAGTGTTGAGTTTGACAAAAACTATGACATTAAGGAATTTAATGAAAAGATTCTTCCAGAGATTCAGAAGATAGTTGGCGATGGTGATGTACTTGCCAATGCAGTTGATGGAACTAATGAGTATGTTATAAGAACAAAAACATTAGATAGAAAAGTTAGAGATGAAATTAATGCCATGCTTGTGGACAAGTTTGGTGCTATCGAGGATAAGTTCAATGAATCAAGCGTAAGTGCTACAGTTAGTGAGGAAATGGCTAAGGATTCTGTTGTGGCAGTGAGTATCGCGGTTGTATGCATGCTTATCTACATCTTTATCAGATTTAGAGATATTAGATTTGCTTCAAGTGCAATACTTTGTCTTGTTCATGACGTGTTAGTAGTTATTTTATTCTACGCAGTTTCATGGACAACTGTTGGTAATACATTTATCGCATGTATGCTTACAATTCTTGGTTATTCAATCAATGCATCTATCGTAGTATTTGATAGAATAAGAGAGAAGCTTAGAGCTAGCCAGTATAAGGGTGAGTTAAAGGATATAGTAAATGGCGCTATTACAGATACACTTACTAGATCGATTTATACTTCGCTTACAACATTTATAACAGTTGCTGCATTATACATTCTTGGTGTTACATCTATGAGAGAGTTCGCTCTTCCACTTATAGTAGGTATAATCGCAGGTGGATATTCATCAGTATGTATCGCAGGCTCGCTTTGGTACACAATGACTAAGAAGAGATTTGAGTCAGGTAAGATGAGAAAGAAATATTTAGAAAGCTTAGAGGACTAAGCTTATTGTATAAGCCTCCAGGATGATTCCTGGGGGCTTTTGACACTCTAAAATTACAATGATATAATAGGGTGTGAAAGGGTGATTTTGAATGGTAGTAGAAAAATGGATGGTACACAGCAAAAAGGCTGATTTTGATGGCTTTGCTAAAGTGCTTGGAGTTAGTCCTGTTGTGGCTAGAATAATGAGAAATAAAGATATGGATACAATAGAGGCTCAGAGGGCCTTTCTTGATAATAGTATGGATAATCTTCATAATCCATCACTTATGAAGGATATGGATAAGGCTATAGATATAATTATGGCTAAAATAGATGAAGGTAAACATATTCGTGTTATCGGAGATTATGATATAGATGGAATATGCTCTACATATATTCTTGTAAAGGGTTTGCAAGGAGTGGGGGCACTTGTTAGCTTTGATATTCCAGATAGAATTGTGGATGGATATGGAATAAATGAGAACCTTATTAAGAAGGCTTATGATGAGGGAGTAGATACTATTGTAACTTGTGATAATGGTATCGCAGCCATAGAACAGATTAAGTATGCTAAGGAGCTTGGTATGACGGTTATTGTAACTGATCACCATGAGGTGCCTTATGTGAAGGATGAGACTTCTGGTCAGATTACATATAAGCGCGTTCAGGGTGATGCAGTTGTAAATCCTAAGCAACCAGATTGCGATTATCCATTTAAACTGTTATGTGGTGGAGCTATAGCATATAAGGTTATAGAGTCTCTCTATGAAAGATTAGATGTAAAAAATAAAAGGGAAAAGATAGAGTATTTTATAGAATATGCAGCTATAGCTACCATAGGTGATGTGGTAGATTTGTTTGGTGAAAATAGAATTATAGCAGCTAACGGTCTTAAGAGATTACAGACTACAGCAAATGTAGGTTTAGATAAGCTTATGGATATGTGTGGAATCAATAGAGAAAGATTATCGTCATATCATATAGGCTTTGTTATAGGTCCTTGTCTTAATGCAACAGGAAGATTAGAGACTGCAAAAAAAGGAATAGAGCTTCTTATGTGTGAAGATTTTTTGGAGGCAGAGAAGTTATCGGGTGAGCTTATAGAGCTTAATAATACTCGAAAAGCTATGACTGAGGATGGGGTAAAGGAAGCTATCTGTATGTGTGAAAACATGGAAGATAGTAAGGTGTTGGTTGTATACTTGCCAAATATTCATGAAAGTATAGCAGGAATCATAGCCGGCAGAGTAAGAGAACATTTTAATAAGCCAGTATTTGTGGTGACTAACAGTGCTGATGAAAGTGAAGTTAGTCTTATTAAGGGATCGGGAAGGTCAATT
>JAFOCU010000424.1 GCA_017381055.1 Lachnospiraceae bacterium | reverse complement strand
TGAATAAAGAAAGGCACATGATAATGGGAAGAATAATTGCGGTTGCAAACCAAAAGGGTGGTGTTGGAAAGACAACAACATCGACAAATTTATCTGCATGTCTAGCTGAATTGAATAAGAAGGTATTGTTGATAGATATTGATCCACAGGGAAATGCTACAAGTGGCGTAGGTGTGGATAAGAATCAGTTAGAGAATACAGTTTATGAAATGATTATAGGTGAGTGTGAGATGGAAGAGTGCTTGCTTAAGGATGTTATAGATAATCTTGATTTACTTCCATCAAATGTAAATCTTTCGGGAGCTGAGATTGACTTAATCGGTGTAGAAGAAAGAGAGTATATACTTAAGAAGAAGATAGATGAGATAAAGGATAATTATGATTTTATAGTAATTGATTGTCCTCCATCATTAAATATGCTTACAGTAAATGCTATGACAACTGCGGATAGTGTTCTTGTACCTATTCAGTGTGAGTATTATGCATTGGAAGGTTTATCACAGCTTATACATACAATTAATCTTGTTAAGGAGAGACTTAATCCAACACTTGAGATTGAAGGCGTTGTGTTTACAATGTATGATGCTAGAACAAATTTATCTCTTCAGGTTGTTGAGAATGTTAAGTCTAATTTAAAGCAAAATGTATATAAGACAATTATTCCTAGAAATATAAGATTAGCAGAAGCTCCAAGTCATGGAATGCCAATTAATTTATATGATTCGAAGTCAGCAGGAGCAGAGAGTTATAGACTTCTTGCAGAAGAAGTTGCAAACTTTGGAAATGAAGAATAAGTAGGAAGAATTGGAGGTATTATAGATGGCAACAAAGGTAAAGAAAAACGGCCTTGGAAGAGGATTAGACTCGTTAATCCCTGAAGTTATGGCTAAAACAAAAGCAAAAGAAAAGCCAGAAGTTGAAGTGGTAGAAAAGGTAGTAGAAAAAGTTGTAGAAAAGATTGTTGAGAAAAAAGTAGAAACTTTAGTAAAGATAACAGAAATAGAACCTAATCGTCAGCAGCCACGTAAGAATTTTAATGAGGATGCGTTGATGGAACTTGCTGAATCTATAAAGATTCATGGAGTTATTGAACCATTAATAGTACAAAAGAGAGAAGGCTATTATGAAATAATAGCAGGTGAAAGACGTTGGAGAGCATGTAAGCTTGCTGGTGTTAAAGAGGTTCCAGTAGTTATTAAGGATTATACTGAACAACAGATAGTTGAGATAGCTTTAATTGAAAATATCCAAAGAGAGGATTTAAATCCTATTGAAGAAGCTCATGCTTATAAGAGATTACTTAATGAATTTAAGCTTAAGCAAGATGAAGTAGCAGAGAGAGTTAGCAAGAGTAGAGTTGCTATAACAAACTCTATGAGACTTCTTAAGCTTACTGATGAAGTGCAGCAAATGATTATTGATGAGATGATTACTAGTGGACATGCAAGAGCACTTATTGGTATTGAGGATAAGGAAAAGCAGATTGAATTGGCTACAAAGATATTTGATGAAAAGCTTAGCGTTAGAGAAACTGAAAGATTAGTGAAAAATATACTTAATCCTGCACCTAAAAAGGAAAAGGAAGAGTTTACAGATCAGTTTGTTTATAAGAATTTAGAGAATAAGCTTAAAGATAAAATTGGTTCTAATGTATCAATTAATAGAAAAAACAAGAATAAAGGAAAGATTGAAATAGAATACTATTCGACTGAGGATTTAGAAAGAATAGTAGCGCTTATTAATAAAATATAAATTTATTCACAAGAGAGGTAAAGTATGAATAGTAACATTTTTGAAAAAATAGGATTGGGAACTATTGATCCAGCAATTATTTTCATTATTCTTTTAATGATGTTAGTTGGTGTAATAATTTATGCCGTAGTTACAGCAAAAAAGCTTAAAGAATTATCTATTAAGTATGATAAGTTTATGAGAGGTAAGGATGCTGAAAGCTTAGAGGATGTTATGTTTAAAAGATTTGAGCAGATAGATACTCTTATAGCAGAGAATGATAACAAGACAACTCAGATAACAGAAATATTTGAAAACTTAAAATTAACTGTTCAGAAGTGCGGAATTGTAAAGTATGATGCGTTTAACGAGATGGGTGGAAAGTTAAGTTTTGCACTTGTTATGTTAGATAAGAATGATACAGGCCATGTAATTAATGCAATGCATAGTAGAGAGGGTTGTTATATTTACATTAAGGAAATCATAAAGGGAGAGTCATATATACCTTTGGGAGATGAAGAGAAAAAGGCATTAGATAAAGCTCTTGGTAAAGATGTACAATAAATTGTACAGTATAATATGAGGATAAGAAGTGAAACTAGTAAAAGTTAGTGAATTGAAGGGTAATGAAAAATTAGCTAAACATATTTTAACAGAGTCTGGCGCTGAACTAATGGCAAAAGGGTCTATAATAAAATTAGAATATATAGATAAGTTACTTGAGCTTGGGATTGAGTATGTTTTTATAGATGATTCTTTATTTTTAGATATTGATTTTACAAATGATAATAAAGGATTTATAAAAGAACAAGTAAAGGAAGAGAGCCGAGCTATTGTTAAAGATGTATTAGAGAAACATGTATATAAAAACACATCTGATTTAGAAAAGTTATGTACTGCAGCAGATAATATTATCAATGATATTACTTCAGAGGATGAGGTAATGGAGCGTGTAGCTAATATAAGAAAAGAGGGTACAGATATATATGCCCACAGTATAAATGTATGTGCTATGGCTACATTGATTGCTTTGAAAAATAATTTTGAAAAAGATGTAGTAAGAGAGATTGCTAAAGGATGCATTTTGCATGATATAGGATTAAGGTATGTTGTTGTTCCGTATGAAAATATTGATGTAAATGAATTGGATACTAAAGAACGAAGTGAATTTAGAAAGCATGTTATATTAGGATATGATACCTTAAAGGATGAAGAGTGGTTAGGACAAGTTGCAAAGGATATAGTATTGTTTCATCATGAGCGAAACGATGGAACAGGATATCCATTTAAGAATAATGGTGAAACATTAAGTGATGCTGTTAAGATTGTTGAAGTTTGCGACGCTTTTGATTGCCTTATAAATGGAATTGGTTGTAAGCAGATGAAAGTACATGAAGTTGTAGAATATATTCGATTCCATGCACTTATGTCTTTTGAGGAAAAGTTTGCAACACAACTTCTTACAATGGTGGCCATGTATCCTATAGGTACTAAAGTTATAACTAGCGATGAAGAAATCGGCGTTGTAATTAAACAGAATAAGAACAATATAGACAGACCAGTGATAAAGATTATATCTGATAAGGATGGCAGACCGATGGAAGGTGAGGTTATTAAGGATATGACAACACATCTTACTATGTTTATAGTTGACACAATAGATTAGAATATGTGAAAAATTTTAAGGAGAAGTACCTATGAAATATAGGTGCTTCTCCTTTTATTACCATTTACTATATAAATTAATTAACTGTTTCTTCAATGAGATTAACAATTGTTGATACAGCGTCTGTCATATTAGAAGACTTCATAGCATCAATATATTTTTCTTTATTTGCGTACATATCTTTAACAGTAGAAATAAGTAAATCTGTTGTAAGAGTTTCTTCATCAAGAACTTCACTAAAACCTTGTTTTTTAAATGATTTAGCATTTAAAATCTGATCGCCACGACTTGCTGAAGCAGGAAGTGGAACTAAGATGTTTGGCTTACATAAAGCTTGAATTTCGCAAATTGCATTGGCACCAGCTCGTGAAATGATTATTTCAGCCATTGCAAATAAATCCTTCATCTCATCTTTAATATATTCAAACTGCACATATGATGGTGTGTTTTTTAGTGACTCATCAATTTTACCTTTGCCACATAAGTGAACAATTTGGAAATCTTTAAGTAATTCTGGAAGAGCATTTCTAACAGCTTTATTAAGAGCAAGTGCTCCAAGACTTCCACCTGTAACCATAATTACTGGCTTTGAATTATCAAATCCACAGAAACGAAGTCCGGCTTCTTTATCTCCACTCATCAATTCAGCTCTAATAGGAGAGCCCGTTAAAAGGGACTTTCCTTCTGGGAGATAATTTTTAGTTTCAGGGAAATTATGACATACAGTTTTTGCGTGACGTATTGAAAGTTTGTTTGCAAGACCTGGTGTCATATCTGATTCATGAATAATGATAGGTACCTTGTATTTTTTGCAAGCAAATACGACAGGCACACTTACGAAACCACCTTTTGAAAAAAGTACATCTGGCTTATATTCTTTTATGAATTTTTTTGCTTCTCTATAACCCTTTAAAACGCGGAAAGGATCTGAGAAGTTTTTTAATGACATATAGCGTCTGAATTTGCCAGAAGAAATACCTTGGTATGGAATTCCTAATTCTTCAATAAGTTTTTTCTCTATGCCGTCATAGGAGCCTATGTATTTAATCTCATAATTAAGTTCTTTTAAGGATGGAATAAGAGCAATGTTAGGTGTAACATGACCAGCAGTTCCACCACCAGTTAATAATATTTTTTTCATAAGACACCTCTGGAATATTATGATAATTTTGTTTTGATTTTATCTGCTAGTTCTGTAGCAAATGCTGTATCTAATTGACCTGGAGTAGGGACAAGAGAAACGTTATCATCCTTGTATCTAGGTATTAAATGTATATGGAAGTGGAAAATTGTCTGTCCTGCAATGGCTTCATTATTCTGTAAAAGATTAAAGCCATCGCAATTAAGTTCGCTAGCTAATGCAGTTGCAACTTTCTTTGCAATAACAAGAGCCCTAGATGCTACTTGGTCGTCTAACTCAAATAAATTTTTATAATGGTTTTTAGCAATAAGAATTGCATGACCTCGAGTAACTGGGCTTATATCGAAAATTACTTTAAAATCTTCATCTTCATATAATGTGTATGAAGAAAATTCCCCACTAATGATTTTACAGAAAATACAATTACTATCCTTCATGATAAATACCTCTCCATATGTCGAAATTTGCAACACGATTTAACTTTAATATTAACATCTATTGTGTTAGGAATAGTATATCACGAACATATATGATTTAACAGTAGAAAAAGAATATTTTTATAGATAATAGGAGGGGAAATGGAACAGGTAAAGTTGGCCAGCTATGAAAAGCTAGAGGTAGAAAATAGAGAGTTAAAAACGGTTTTGCGAAAGCTGTCTCATGAAATGGGAAATGCGTTGACATTATTAGGCGCAAGTATATTCTATGTGGAGACAGATATTGCAACTGCTAATGGAAAATGTGATGTAAGTGATTTAAAAAATGATTATACATACATATGTAATCTATTCAAGGAATTAAGAGAATATAACCATACAGAAAGTCTTGCAAAAAAAGAGGTTACAGTGGGGGAACTTGTTAGTTCTATAGAAAGTGCTTTTTCTAAAATGGCAGGTAGTGAGAAGGTTTTACTTGTTACTCATAGACAGGATAATGCAGGAAATAAAAAGATATATGCGGATTTATTAAAATTACGTCAAGCATTGATAAATGTACTAAAAAACTGTATAGATGCTATAGAGGAAAATGAAGATAATAAAGGGAAAAGAATAGATGTAAGTGTTTTGATAGAGCCAATAACTATAGATGCTACTATGGATAAAAAAATAACTCATGCTAAAGAAATGGTGCATATAGAAATTAGGGATAATGGAAAAGGAATATGCGAGGCTCATATAAGTGAAATATTTCAGCCTATGTTTACATATGGAAAAAAAGATGGAACGGGTTTGGGGTTATCTGTAGTAAGAAAAATTGTGGAAGACCATAAGGGAAAAATAGAAGCAGTATCTGTTCTAGGAACAGGTACTGCCATACATATCTATCTTCCAATATTAAAATAATTAAGAGAAATCAAATAACATATCGAGCATACGAAGTGTTTTAAAATTACCCTTTGCACTCATATCGCCAGTCATGAAAGCTTTCTGGAATGTCATTCTTCCGTGAACTATTTCATCTAATACAGAATGCTTAAGTTTTGCATATACATCAGGTGAAGAGTGCTTTTCATATTTACAAGTTAAGGAATCGTTTTCTACATTAACATAAAGTGAACGATTTCTGTCTGTTATCTCGAATAAGTAACTAGCTGAGAATCCTTCCTGTGGAGCAAAATGAGAATTGAAAGGTTTGATAAATTCCATATCTACATCTGTTCCTTGAGCATTTAACTTGCCTTTGAAGAAGCTTGCAAGCTGTTCTATATCTTCCTTTTGCTGTTTAACATATATATCGTCAGAAACATATTTTGAAAGCTGTTCACTTTCCTGTGGAGTGAGATCAAGAGCTGCCTTAATATGATTTCTGCGTATAGCTTTATTACTTGAAGGAAGTCCTTTTGTTTTTTGCTGAATTACTCTGTAAACATTTTCAGCAGACTTTTCTATAATCGCAAGATAATCTTTACTTCTTTCAAATTCAATGCAATCTTCAACATATGCACAAATTCCAGGGCCACATATACCGCCAAGAATTTCCCATGCATTCTTTAATGTGAGAGTTGCTTCCTGTTCGCCAGATGTTGTGGAAATAACAACAGGGAACATATAAGTAGAGCTTATCTTATCTTTGTCACCGTATAACCAGCATGCATCTAAGAACTGCTGCATATATCCGCCAATACCTAACCACTCTAAGCTAACAGCAAGAATTATACCGTCAGCATCCTTAAGTGTCTGAGGTAAAGTTGTAATTGTATTTTTCATATCGTATAAATTATAACGAGTAAAATTAACACGAAGTTCTGAAAGTACATGTTCAATTTTTTCTAAAACATATAAGGTTGGGTCTTCGATAACACCGCGACCACCGTAATAAATATTAATATTCACAGTTGTTCTCCTTGTATATAGATAAATAACATTTATATCAAACTATTATAATTATATTTTATTTTTTTGACAGATGCAATATATATAAGTAATAATACTTCCAATTATTACTCCGCCTAAATGAGCAGCATTATCAATGCTTTCACCTTGCATTCCACTATAAAGCATAAAGACAACGGCAAGAATTAATCTTGGATATGAGATTTCACGTCTGTCCATTCTGCCTAGTAGTGCTAGAGTGATATAGCCACCGAATAATCCAAAAATTGCACCTGATGCACCAACGGCCATAGAAGGTACGCTAATATTTGTATAATATAGAACTGAACAAACGCTAGCTCCTATGCCGCTTAGCAAATATAATGCTGTATATTTAATATGTCCAAGAATAGGTTCTAACTGATAACCTATAACAAAAAGTGAAAGCATATTTCCTACTAAATGAGAAATATCTGCATGTAAAAAGGTGCTAGTAAGTAGTCTATAAAATTCACTTTCTTTTAAAGTTACCGTTGAAATATTGGAATATTTTAATAAAAGAGTAGTCTTCTTATAATAATCAATAATGTTATCCATATATAGGAAAATTAATGTATTAATAATTAGTAAAGCTATAGTAATAAAAGGCTTTGATAAAAAGATACGAACCTTTCTATTTTTTATTGTAAACTTTTTCTTAACTGGTTTAGAAAGAGCTTCTTCAATAGAACTTCTTACATTGTCAAAAGTAGTGTCATTATCCATAAAGCTTATAAGACGTTCTGAATATAAATCAGCTACCCAGAAAAGAAAGCTGCCATCAGAGAAATTTTTAAAACCATATGGTTTATCTGTAAGAATTAAAAATAATGTATTAACTCTTCTATAACCACGAAGAAGAAAAGTATTCTCAAAAGCTTTGCTAATAGTAGCACACTGCTCAGGATCAGCAAGCTTAGGGTACATAATATCATCTATGATAACGATAGTTGATACTTCTTCTTCATTTGTTTTACAAAGAAAGGTGTAATCTCCACCTTGTATTTTTGCAATTTTATATTCATGTTCGCTTAATGCGTTAACTAAATCCTTAATCTTCATAGGGCTCCTTATATCTGTAAATCTATACAGTATAATATACCCTACCTAAATATATAAGTCAAATGTCCGAAGGTAACATTATCCCCGGAACTTAAATTGTATTTCTTGTAAGGAGATATAAGTGTACCATTGATATAAGTGCCATTGGTAGAATTTAAATCCTCTAGAAAGTAAGAGGTTATATTTTTATCATTTAGGTTGCAGCTTATACGACTATGTAATCGGCTTATAATAGGGTTTGAAAGGACAAGATCACAGTCGTTGCTTTTCCCTATTGTGAATGGATAGTGAGTTAGATTAACTTGAGAATTCATATCTGAACCTGTATAAATAAGCATATGCGAATCGTCATTTTCAACGGATGATAAAAGAACTGTGTCGCCAGTATCTTCAAGATAAAAACTTGGAATATCCAGTTTGGTATTATCTTTAGATAGCAATGCGTTGATGGGACCTTCTATCTTTATAAATATATTATAGCCGGTTATGGCGCAAGTGACAAAAAGAATAATCAATAGAATAATAAATATTGTTAAATCTATAAAATCAAAAAGATAAAAACAACTAGTAACCACAAGGCCTACGATTAAGCAGGTGGCAAGAAAACAGATTTTGCCAATTGTTTCTGGAGGGAGTTTGCGGGTATTAGAAAGGTTTATAGGTTCATTGGATAAATAATTGTCTGGTTGAGAAGCAATTAAGGGGCGAGTAAAAGTTGCATAATCATCGCTATTAGTAGTAGAAATATGATTAATTTTAGGGTTTGTGATTGTCGATTCCATAGAAATTTTATTAGTTTGTTCTATGGTGTCGGAGGATAAAAATGATAACAAAATGTTAGGAGTTAAAATATCTTTTAAACAGTGGTTATGAATAGAATATGTTACGTAAACACATTTTTCATCTTTGTGATCAATATGTTTTAATAAATATTCAAAAAGACTTTTCATAGAAGTTGTAAAATCTTCGTTTTTTAAAGGCAGATAGCACAGGCTGATATTTGAGTAATCTGAATTTAAAAAAAGTTGTTCTGGTACTAATTGAAGTTTATCTACATCGAGCATATATTTTTCGCAAGATAAAAGTGTATCATATATGTTATAGATTAGATGACTGAGTAGATTATAGTCTAGGGGTTTGCTTTCTAGTATTATTGATAAACTTTGTAGTCCGCTAATGTCATAACAAAAAGAAGGCTTGCTATTTGTATATTGAATATGTGTTTTGAGAATTCCTTTAATAGAATTATTTAAGATCATTTTTGTTCTAAAATCTTCAATAAATATGTTTTCGCTATTTTCTAATGGTTCTAGACACATTAAATTACGTCCCATAGTTTTTCTGAAACTAATATTAATTTGTGTATTCATATGTTAATTCCTTTCATCTTTTTCTTCACTTTTATCATTTTGTGATATTACCTGTTTAATAATGCAGTAATATTGACGAATAAAATCGCATCTTTCAAAGGATGAAAAACCTACATTGAAGATTATTCCATAATTATCCTTTAGGCTAAGTTCTTTTGTGTATTCATTATATGAACATGTATAATTTTCCTTTAAAAGGCAAAAGGAAGCTAAAGAGGTTTCAAGATTTGATTTGTCGTAGGTGGTTTCCTCATTAAAATAGTTTTTTACTAAACTGGTATAAGCATTGGCTTTGACAGCAACTTTATCATGACAATAGAAACTATAAATAATTGTCAACATAATAAAAACAATAATTATAGGGTATATAAATGATGCTTCAATGGTTAAAGATGCCTTCATAGTTTTCTTTATAAAGTTGTTGCAAGGCAGTCTTTTATATAGTTTCATAACGATTCCTCTTTCTATAATTTTAACAGTAAAAAGGTTAGATATCCTAAAAAAATGAATGGAACAAAAGCTATTGTGTCTTTACGGCAATTCCCTTTTATTAATAATATAATAGAATAAATTGCTGAGTAAAAAAGTGAAAAACAAATGATAATTAAACTGTTAAAAGGACTTGTGGTTATGCAGCATGTTGATAATAATATGCTGTCGCCATAACCAATACTTTCGTTAGTTAAATAAGATAAGCTTAATAATATTAGACCTGGTATTAATGAAAAAATAAAGTTAAAACTAAGATTGTTATTTATGTATTTATTAAATAAGCACAATAGTAAAATTATTCCAAGTATAATTAATGAGGGATAGTAGGGTATAGTTTTATTCTTGATGTCTGTGTAGATGCAAAAGCAAAGATACACTAATATTATTGCTATTGGTATTGACATTTTACTTTCCCTCCAAACATTTTTCGCATATTTTATTACTCTCATTCAGTGAACTGTAATGTGTTCTAAATATATTTCCGGTAAAACCAGGACAATTTAAAGACAGATGATAACAACGTTTACTTTCTGTAATATACACAATAGGATTGTTTTTATTTAAGTCATCTTTTGTCTGATTGACACATTCCTTACAACTAGGTATTAGTGGATCAACATTGTGGTAATCGATAGCCTCCGTGTAATCTAATAAATACTGGCAGTATCTGTTAAAATGAAAAACGCTACCATGAGAAGTGTAATAGACATAACTATCGGAGGGCGACTGTTTTTTTGATAAATCTTTACCTGTATATAAATGTATAAAACAGCGATTACTTAAATCAATGTGATAGAAGCTTTCGGGGATAAACGGTAGCTTTACTTGGTAGTTTACGACTATATCTGCAATTCCTGCGTCAAGGTCAATTGAAGAAGAAAGAAAGCTAATACCATTTTGTCCGTTTTTTATAAAGGGACTGTTAATCAAGGAATTATTATTGTTTATAAAATTGTTTTTAAATAATTCGCTTGATATAAATGATATTGTTAAATTCTCTGATATTGAGGGCTCTTCCTGACAGATTTTTTCTTGCTCATCTTCGTCTGTATTCAAAAATAGAGAAGAAATATATGCGGATTTACTAGTTGATCGAATGGTTTCTTCTAAGGCAATTTGCATACTTAGCTGAAGATATAAGACGCTTATTATAGAGATAAGAGCATATGAAGCAATCATAAATATAGGAAATGAAATAGATGCTTCAATAGTGATGCTTCCTTTAAAGTGTTGCTTTTTAGTTGAGGAGGTACATAAGTATGGCCTTTCTGAATAATTGATTGAATTAATGATAGGTTCTGAATAAAATTCAACTGCTAGAAAATTGCGACCTATGGTGTGGAGAGAACCAAAATGTATTATTTTTTTGAGTTTAGTGGTCGCAATGTTAATGAAATGATTATGCAGAAAGGTCATGCTTATATACCTCCTTATTTGTAGCGTTGATGTCCTTTGCTTTTATATTTTGTTTTTTTTGACAAAAGCAAATAAGGTAATGAATATTGAATGGTTACATCTAAGGAATAGACACATTTTGATAGACGAAAATCTTCATTGTATTGGTAGCAAATAGCCATTTGTATAAGATCCATAGTTCTATAATAAAGTGAGATGTTATTTTGTGTTGCTAGTAAAAGCTCTAAGTACCTTTTATAGGACAACCCATCTTCGCCTTTGTTTTTGGAAACAGTGTTTTTTGAAAAAGTAGTAAGATCGGTTAATTCAAGAGTCCAGTTTTCATCTGATTTGAATAGAGGAACATTTTTGCCAGATAGTAAATCGCGAGTGTCAAGAAGTGCCTCGGCAGCAGCCCATACAGTAAGAATAGTGATTCTTGCTATATATCTAGCACCGGGAATTGGAAGTACATTTACGAGTTCTGCTGCCTTTTTTGCGTCAGCATATTTTTCTTCATCTAGAAATAAATAGACTAGATTACAACCCAGCCGTAAGTTAATAATATGAGAGCAACAATTAATTAAATTGGTGTCATCGCTATCAGATCCATTTATTATATATTCTATGGGATATTTTAAATAGGTATCTTCTGCTGGAGAGGTGTAGCATCCAAATGTGTTATATATGTATTCGCAAAAGTATGCTTTTTCAATTGTTGTTTCAGATAAATCTTTATAGTAGCCATAGCTTTCAGCAACGCCATCTTCTGTCAATTGACATGTTACGGATGGAAGGATATCCTTCTTTATTGTTTGTGTAGAAACATCCTTAGGATTATCTACCAAGAAAGATAGCAAACCGTTTTTTATTATGTGTCCAATGCAAGTGGAAGCGTTATCTTTAAAATCTTCAGATACAACGATGTCAGAGACTATGGTGTCGTTGACAGAATCAGAATTTTTATCATATGCCTTCATGGAGTTTGCTTTTTCTAAATCTATAGAATTGAAGTCCATATTTAGAGAACCAGCTTCAGTGGTAGTAAATACCTCGGGCGTAGAGATTTTACTATTATCACAAAGGGTTTGAGCATAGGTAGCCAATTCCATATATTTAACATAATCACAAATTTGTGAAACAAAGGGATCCCCATCATCATCGGTTAAATATTTAATAGAAGTAATATCTACGTTATCAACAGTTAAATTAAGAAAACTAGAATTGTTTTTTAGTATAGATGAAGGGGTTCGGCTGTTATAATCAGCATATTTTTTTATCTCATTTTCTAAATCCAGTCCTTGTTCATTTAGACAGAATAATCCGTAGTCTTCAAATAAAGGCAAACAGTATTGACCGAATAATGAATCAAGACTTAGATAGGTTATTCCTTCGCTTCGTGCAATTAATGCGTCCAAATGACAAGATTCTAAAGTATAGAATAATAAGCTTGCAATTATAGATAAGGAAAGAGATAAAAATATGGTTATAGAGCCATTTAATTTTTTATTTGTCTTCTTCATAGTCATATATATTTTAATATTTGTAGTTGTTAAAAGTTGTTAATCTGATTATCAATTTTAGAAAAAATATTAGCAATAAGACTTTGGATATAATCTCTAAATAAGACAAGGATACCGAGGATAACTACAATTAGTAATACCATTTCAATAGTACCAATTCCGCGGGAATCATTTGCCAATTTATTTATTGCTTTAGAAAAACGCGATTTTATTTTATTAAAAAATTTATTTATCATTTTGTACCTTCTTTCTTTTTATTGTATGCTCATAGAGAAAAAAGCAGGAATAATAACAATGACCAAGATAACAGTAAAAATTATCATCATAGGTAAAATTAGTTTGGTGGAAGCCTTACTTCCTTGTTGTAAAATAAATGCCTTATGTTCTAGTAATGAGCTTGTAACTTCATCTGATAAGTGACGATTAAAATCCTTGTTGCCTCGATTTAAACCACTTATTAAAAGTGATGAAAATTTTATATAGCAACTAATGCCTGTTCTTCTACCAAATTCCTCATAGGCATAGGCTTCATACATGCCATTTCTTATTTTATGACAAGTTATATTTAGTTCTTCATAAAGAGGACGTTTAAGTTTATGTTTTGAAAGGGATTGGTGATAATCTTCGACTATTTTGTTTAAAGCATTAAAAATGCTTAAGCCTGTTAATATAAGTAAGGAAAGCTTTGCTACGAATTCAGGATAATCAGCTAATAGTGATAGATTTTTTTCCTGGGTTAATTTGCGCATGTTTTTATGTTCAAGTATTGCATAAAGTATAGGAATTAATAGAATTAATATAATAAAAAAATATGGGGGGAAAGGAATCTTTATTATCATAAAAGTTTAACTTAATATTATTCATTTTTGTAGGTAAATTAATTTCACTTTTATTTAATAAGCTTTTATCATTTATAGATTTATTAATATATGATGAGAGTTCTTCTTTGGGTGTTAAAGGTGTTTTGTTTACGGTTATGAAATAGCATATTTCAGCGGTGTGTTCATTAAGTTTTAAAGTGGCTATAATTTCTAAATCTTCAGTTTCAGATTCCATATTATCAGTAAGGATATTTCCTGTATAATCGATTATATTTGGTTTTGAAATGTACCAGGAAATGGATATTTCTTCTTCACCTATAGAAGATGGAAAAAATAGAGGTTCTGTGACATTGAGAAAAGAACTATTTTCGCCTAGTATATTTTTATCAAGCTCTTGTCTATATTTGGAAAATATGTCCATGGCTTCTTCAAAGGTTAGTTCTTTTTCTTGAATTTCAATATCTATGGTTCCAGAATAGATTTCGCTATCAACATTAACAGAAATAGTTTTATCTCCTTCTCCGATACTTGGACGAGAGAGACTATTTATTAAAGTATCATTTGTTAAATTTGCACTTATATAATATATTATCCCGATTATAGAAATTAATATAGTTGATAGTAAGCTAAAAAGGATAAGCTTTGGCTTAAATTCAGTTTTTTTATTTCTATATTTTTTTCTAAGTGTTATCAAAGCTATGCTTGCACCTAAAAGTAAAAGAGCAAAAATTATAATATATGTATAAAGGTTATTCATAAGTAAATCTCCTTTTAAAATGTGTTAATGAATTCGCGCTAAGATTTTGTATGCAATATAAATAGCTA
>JAFOCU010000055.1 GCA_017381055.1 Lachnospiraceae bacterium | reverse complement strand
TTTCATATGATAGAGCTCTAGAACTCTATTGTTTTAGTGGTGCGAAAATTCATAAGAAAGAAATTAATAATTAAATAAAGGAGTATACGATAAATGCCCTGCCGTATGGCAGGGCATTGTTTGTGATATATTATTACTCTTTACCGTTAGCTTCCGCTTCATCAGTTTCAGGTTTTATGTAGATATGAACTTTATCAATTCTATTTTTATTCATTAATTCTACAACTAATTTGACATTATCAGTTTCGACGGTATCACCCATGATTGGTAATCTATCAAGTGAGCCGATAATATATCCGCCGATAGAATCATAATCTTCAGATGTAAGTGAAAGGTCAAGGGCATCATTTACATCATCTAACTTTGTCTGTCCATCAACTAAGTATTCATTAGGTGCTATTTCTTTAAAACTGTCTTCTTCATCATAATCATACTCATCACGAATTTCTCCTACTATTTCTTCTAAGAGATCTTCAATAGTGATTAATCCCACAGCAGCACCATATTCATCCAGTACTATTGTAATGTTAACGGAATCCTTACGCATCTCTGCCATAAGTTCATCGAGTTTTTTGTATTCGTATGTATAGTATACATCTCTTAAGTAATCGCGAATATCAAATTTATCGCCACTACGATAGAGAATAAGATCTTTTATATTTATAATACCTATAACATTATCTGTGCTATCTTGATATACAGGAAGTCTAGTGTATCTATTTTCTTTGAATATCTCAAGTAACTCATCATATGAAGCGTCTACATTAATCATACACATATCAATACGAGGAATCATAATTTCTTTAGCCTCAGCTTCGCCGAAGTCAAACACATTATTGATCATTTCGCGTTCTTCTTCCTCGATGACGCCTTCCTCGTGACTAACATCCATGATAGTTCTGAGTTCTTCTTCTGTAAAGGTACTTTCTTTTTCGTTAATATTTATTCTAAAGAGCTTCATAATGCATGAAGCAAGGAAATTAACAACAACAATTATTGGTGTAAGAACCTTTGTTAGAAACCAGATTGGTTTTGCGACAACAAGTGAGAACTTGTCAGCGTAACCTGTGGCAGCAGTTTTTGGTGTTATCTCACCGAATACTAATACAAGTAATGTCAGTGCACCAGAACCAATACTTATAGCCCATGATCCCCACATCGTCTGAACAAAGATTGTTGTAATAGATGAGGCGGCTATGTTTACAATGTTATTGCCTATAAGAATTGCACTGAGCATCTTATCTGGATTTTCCTTTAATGTTAGTACAAGTTTTGCGTTTTTGCTTCCATTATCAGCTAATGACTTAAGTCGTATTGTGCTAACTGTTGTTAACGCTGTCTCAGAAGATGAGAAAAATGCTGACATAGCAAGCAAGATAATGATTGTTATTAATTGTATTATTTGACTGGGATCCAAAAATGATCACTCCTATCTATTGTTTTTTTGCATAAATCCGTGGTTTATTGCAATTTCGTTTATTATATGGTATGTTATCAAAATAGTCAAGGATAAGTGAAAGGAGAGGGCTTATGAACCTTATAGCAGCAGTAGATAATAAGTGGGGGATAGGATATAAGAATAAATTACTTATAAGTATACCAGATGATATGAAGTTCTTTAAAGAAATGACAACAGGAAAAGTGTGTATAATGGGTCGAAATACATTAGATAGTTTGCCTGGTGGAAGACCTTTGGACGGACGAATAAACATAGTGTTAACTAAGGATAAGTCATTTAAGAAAAATGGTGTAGTAGTAGTTAATAGTGTAGATGAGGCATTAGACGCGGTAAAGGAATATAATACCAAGGACATATTTGTAATAGGTGGCGAGAGTGTTTATAGTCAATTTATGCCATATATAGACACTGCGTATATTACTTATATTGACTATACATATCAGGCTGATAAGTATATTGAAAATTTAGACAAAAATGAACATTGGAAGATGGTTGTTGAGAGTGAGGAACAGACATATTTTGATGTGGAATATTACTATAGAAAATATGTTAAAGCATAAGAAAAGTCTTGATTTTTGTCGTAAGATGTAGTAAAATTTGTAAGAATATGCTGTAATAATAAGGCAGCACTAAGATTATAATGCAAAGGATGGTAATATTATGGCACAGGAAACAGAAAAGGAATATACACTTCTTGAGACATGGAGAGGCATTGCATATGGTGCAGGAAAGACTCAGAAGGAAAGCGATACATTCTGGGCAAAATACTTTACAGTAGAGAAGACATTCTACGAGAAGATATTGGCATCTGACGAAGTTGTATCAGGAACAGTTAAGGAACTTGCTGAAAAGTTTGAAGTAGAAGTACTTGTTATGGTTGGTTTCCTTGATGGTATCAACGATAGCTTAAAGACTCCAAATCCAATTGAGGAGATGACAGAGGATACAGTTGTAAGCCTTGATTATGATACAGAGCTTTTATATAAGAACATGGTAGAGGCAAAGGCTGAGTGGTTATATACACTTGAGGCTTGGGATACACTTATTCCAGATGAGAATAGAAGAAAAGAGCTTTACAAGGAGCAGAAGAGCTCACATACAGTTGTAAAGGATAAGAAGGTTTCACGTAATGAACCATGTCCATGTGGTTCTGGTAAGAAGTATAAGTTCTGTTGTGGAAAGTAATATATAACATATACTTATAAAAAGAAATTTGTGAACAAGGGCTGTCTTTATGACAGCCTAAAAGTGTCGTAGTTAAAAATATCTGCGATTTGGTTTAAATAGATAATGGGGATAGGAAGACAAGTATGAAGAGACTATTATTTATATACAATGCAAAGTCAGGAACAGGAGCTATCGCAAAGAATCTTTCAAATATTATAGATTTATTTGTGAAGAGTGGTTACAGAGTAGAAGCATACCCTACACAGAGTGTTATGGATGCAAAGAAGCAGGTAATTAATAGATCCTATGAATTCGATTTGATAGTATGTAGTGGCGGAGATGGAACATTGAATGAGGTTGTATCAGGTGTTATGCAGCTAGAGGATAAGCCGGTTATAGGATACATACCAACGGGTTCAACAAATGATTTTGCAACAAGTATTGGTCTAAAGAAAAATATGCTTAACAACGCTAAGATTGCCGTTGGAGGATATAAGTATAAGGTGGATGTAGGTACATTTAACCAGGATAGAAACTTTGTATATGTAGTTGCTTTTGGAGCATTTACAGAAGTTTCTTATGCAACACCACAGAAACTAAAAAATGTTATTGGACATCCAGCATATTTAATTGAAGGTATAAAGAGTCTTCCATCTATAAAGTCACATCATATGCGTTTTGAATTTAACGATAAGGTGATTGAAGATGATTTCATATATGGAATGATTTCTAATTCTAATTCAGTAGGTGGATTTAAAGGTCTTACGGGAAAAAATGTTGTTTTAGATGATGGTTTATATGAGGTGACGCTTGTAAAAATGCCAAAAAATATACAGGAATTAGCTTATATAGCACAAGCGATGCTTAATCCTAAGATTAAGTCAGAATATGTGTATAGGTTTAAGGTTTCTGAAATTAGGGCATATTCAACAGAGGCAGTAGGTTGGACTGTTGATGGAGAATGTGGAGGAACACATAAGTCAGTTACTATTATAAATAATCCTAATGCAGTAACTATAATGGGAGCAAAGAAGAGATAATTGCCAAAGAAAAGGAGTAATCATGGACGAAGCAAAGCTTTTGGAAAGCATGAAAAAGTTGGTAGAGCTAGGGCTACAGAAAAAAGGTGTATTGGAGATAACTGATATAGATAGTCAGTTCAAGGGCTTTGAAATGACTGTAGAACAGATGGAAGCTGTTTATCAGTATCTTGAGGAGAATAAGATTGATGTCCTTACTGTTATGGATGACAATTTCTCTAGTGATGATGACCTTTTGTTAGAACCAACAGATGAAGATTTTGAAGAAGAAGAAAATATTGATTTAGATGCAATTGACCTTTTAGAGGGTATTGGAACAGAGGATCCTGTTCGTATGTATCTTAAGGAAATCGGAACAGTTCCACTTCTTTCGGCAGAGGAGGAAATGCGTTTAGCTAAGAGAAAGGCAGAAGGAGATCCTGTTGCAAAGGATAGACTTATAGAGGCGAACTTACGTCTTGTAGTTAGTATTGCAAAAAGATATACAGGTAGAGGTATGAGTTTTCTTGATTTAGTTCAGGAGGGTAATCTTGGTCTTATCAAAGGTGTAGAGAAATTTGATTATGAGAAGGGTTATAAGCTCAGTACTTATGCTACATGGTGGATTCGTCAGTCTGTAACAAGAGCATTGGCAGATCAGGCTAGAACAATTCGTGTGCCTGTTCATATGGTTGAGACAATCAATAGAATGTCTAAGATGCAGAGAAAACTTACATTAGAGCTTGGTTATGAGCCATCTACTCTTGAGCTTGCAGCAGCTCTTGATATGACAGAGGAGAAGGTTCTTGAGATTATGCAGATTGCTAGAGAACCAGCATCACTTGAGACACCAATTGGTGAAGAAGATGATTCAAATCTCGGAGATTTCGTTGCAGATATCAATACTGTTACACCAGAGCAGAATATTGAGTCTGTAATGCTTAGAGAGCATATTGATTTACTTCTTGAGGATTTAAAGGATAGAGAAAAGCAGGTAATCGTATTAAGATTCGGTCTTGAGGATGGACATCCAAGAACTCTTGAAGAGGTAGGTAAGGAGTTTAATGTAACTCGTGAGCGTATTAGACAGATTGAGGCTAAGGCGCTTCGCAAACTTAGAAATCCAGTAAGAAGCAAGAAAATCAAAGACTTCTTAGGATAATTAAATAATGAATTAGCAACGTGCTAATATAAGAAAAACGTAGATGCATTCATTTATGAGCATCTACGTTTTTTGATGGAATCACAGTGTAAAATGACCTCGATAAATATTTATGTGAATATTGACCAGTTTGATGCTGTAGTTTTACGATAGCGGAGAATGTTTAGATTTTCTTAATACTTTGTCTATAAATAGTAATTTTCCAACACGATGTTGGAAAAAGGCGCATTCCGACAGGACGTCGGATAATGCGCCGATTACGTACGTTATAAACAACCTACAACAAAGTATTTAGAAAATCAAATATTCGTAGCATGTAAAACGCAGCATTAAGCTGGCCAATATGGTAAAATATTTATCGAGGTCTTTATATAGTTTTATTCGCCTGATTCATCTTCTGGCTCAATATCAGCAGCCTTCTGTCTCTTTCTAGCCATTTCATCACTAGCTAAGTATTCATCGTATGTTGTAACCTTATCGATTAACTGTCCATTTACGATTTCCATGATACGGTTAGCTGTTGTCTCGATGAACTGATGGTCATGAGAAGCGAAGAGTGCAACACCAGAGAACTTAATAAGTCCATTGTTAAGTGCTGTGATTGATTCCATGTCTAAGTGGTTAGTAGGCTCGTCTAAGATAAGTACGTTTGCACCTGTGATCATCATCTTAGAAAGCATAACTCTAACCTTCTCACCACCGGATAATACCTTAACCTTCTTAACACCGTCATCACCAGCGAAAAGCATTCTACCTAAGAAGCCACGAACGTAAGTAGCATCCTTAATTTCAGAGAACTGTGTAAGCCAGTCTACGATTGTATCATTGCAGTCGAAATCCTTTGTGTTATCCTTAGGGAAATATCCTGTAGTAGTTGTAACACCCCACTTGTAAGTTCCTTCGTCTGGCTCCATTTCGCCAGCAAGAATCTTAAAGAGTGTAGTCTTAGCGATTTCGTTAGCACCAACAAATGCGATCTTATCATCTCTATTTACAATAAATGAAACATTGTCAAGAACCTTAACACCTTCAATTGTCTTAGAGATACCTTCTACTGTTAATACCTCATTACCGATTTCGCGGTTTGGTCTAAAGTCGATGTAAGGATACTTACGGCTTGAAGGCTTGATTTCATCAAGTTCAATTTTCTCGAGAGCTCTCTTTCTAGAAGTAGCCTGCTTTGACTTAGAAGCATTAGCAGAGAATCTCTGGATGAAGTCCTGTAATTCCTTAATCTTTTCTTCCTTTTTCTTATTAGCTTCCTTCATCTGCTTTACAAGGAGCTGGCTTGACTCGTACCAGAAGTCATAGTTACCAGCGTAAAGCTGAATCTTACCATAATCAATATCTGCTGTATGTGTACATACCTTATTTAAGAAATAACGGTCATGGGATACAACGATAACTGTATTTTCAAAGTTGATGAGGAATTCTTCAAGCCATGCAATGGCATCTAAATCAAGATGGTTAGTAGGCTCGTCAAGTAAGAGGATATCAGGGTTACCGAAAAGTGCCTGAGCAAGTAATACCTTAACCTTCTCACCACCACGAAGCTCACTCATCTGCTTGTAATGAAGCTCAGTTTCGATACCAAGACCATTAAGAAGCATAGCAGCATCTGATTCTGCATTCCAACCGTCCATATTAGCGAATTCACCTTCTAATTCACTTGCTCTAATACCGTCTTCTTCTGTGAAATCTTCTTTTGCATAGAGAGCATCTTTTTCTTTCATGATTTCATATAAACGAGCATTACCCATGATAACTGTATCAAGGACAAGGCACTGATCATACTTAAAGTGATCCTGCTGTAAGAAAGAAAGTCTCTGGCCATCAGTAATAATGATATCACCGTTTGTAGGCTCAATCTGTCCTGATAAAATCTTTAAAAATGTAGACTTACCAGCACCGTTTGCACCGATGAGACCGTAGCAGTTGCCCTCAGTAAACTTTATATTTACCTCTTCAAATAGAGCTTTTTTGCCAATTCTAAGAGTTACATTGCTTGCACTTATCATAACAACCTCCAAAATGTAATATATAGGCTTAAGTTCCAGCCGAAAGCCCAACTGTAAACTATTGTACAGTAAATAGGAAAAAAAGCAAGGTTTTTCTTGTGGAATATACATATTTTGGGTATAATAAAGAGAAGTATATATAGTAACGTCGATAGAAGAGGTGGAAGGGCATGATGAAACAGACAACAAAGATCGGAAATCCATTATTATTGGGAGCAACAAAATTAAATAAAGGTGTTAATTTTGCCATAGCTGTGAATGGTGATGAGGTGTGCCCTGTATTAAAAGTGCTTAAAAAAGGCACATATGAGGAAGTTGCAGAACTTGTCTTTGACGAAAGTATGCGATTTGGTGATATATATGCTATGGAAGTTGCAGATTTTGATATAAAGAAATATGACTATATGTATATGTGTGGTGAGAAACCATTTACAGATAAATATGCAAAGGTTATAAATCATAGAGAACAGTTTGGCGTGGGCTCTGTTAGAACATACAGTGTGTACGAAGATAAGTATGTGTGGAATGAGAAGAAGTCGACAGTGACATTTGATGACGCTATTATATATCGTATGCATGTTAGAAGCTTTACTGCTCATAAGAGCTCGGGAACTAGATATAAAGGAACGTTTAAGGGTATTGTGAGCAAGCTACCATATCTTAAGGATTTGGGAATAAATGTAATTGAACTTATGCCAGCATATGATTTTGATGAGGTTAAAAGTGCAGCATTAAAGGATGATGCTATTAACTATTGGGGATATAGTGATGGACATTATTTTGCTCCTAAGGCGGCCTATGCTTCAAAACCAAAGGAAGTAAGTCGAGAGTTTAAAGAAATGGTACAAGCTATACATAACGCAGGTATGGAACTTGTTATGGAGTTTCATTTTGTGGAGGATATGAAGCCACAGATGATTATGGATTGTATAAGATATTGGGTTATGGAGTATCATATTGATGGAGTTCATATGAATATCAATACAGTTCCTGTAAATATGTTAAAATCTGATCCATTGCTTGCAAATATTAAGATTATTGGAGACAGATGGGAACTTGTAAGTGAAAATTATAATCCTACTAATAAGAAGAATAATCTTGCTATATGTCATGATGGATTTATGTGTACAATGAGAAGATTCTTAAAGGGTGATGAGGGACTTGTATATGAGATGTCATCAAGACTTAAGGAAAATCCAAAGGATGCAGCGTTTATCAATTACGTATCATCTCACAATAGCTTTACTTTAATGGATAGTGTTTCCTATGATAGAAAGCATAATGAGGCTAACGGTGAAAATAATCAGGATGGAAGCAATTTAAATTATAGTTGGAATTGTGGAGTAGAAGGTCCTACAAGAAAGAAAAAGGTTGTAGAGCTAAGAAGAAAACAGATTAAGAATGCGTTGTCTATGCTTTTCTTAAGTCAAGGAACACCATTGCTTATGGCTGGAGATGAGATGGGTAAGACTTGCGAAGGTAATAATAACCCATATTGCATAGATGGAGATACTAATTATATTAATTGGAATGATTTAAAGAAAAATAAGCATATATTTGAATTTGTTAAGTTTATTATAGAGTTTAGAAGAGCTCATAAGATTTTGCATTTGCCAGAGGAACCAAGGATGATGGATTATTTATCTAAGGGATGTCCAGACCTTTCTATTCATGGAGTAGAACCTTGGAGACCAGATTTTAATTATGTTAGTAGATGCTTTGGTATGCTTTATAATGAGGCTTATGATGATAAGCGTGGCAAAATGTATATTATGTTCAATATGTATTGGGAGTCACAGGAGTTTAATATACCAGCTTCAGAGAAAAAGATGAAGTGGAAGCTTGAGTTTTCTACTGCAGATGAAGGTATGAAGGAAGGGATAGTTGGCCGAGTGTTTAATATGGCACCAAGGTCTATTGCTGTACTTAGAGAGGTGTAAGGATGATTGATGGCGTAATATTTGATATGGATGGAATTCTGTTCGACACAGAGAGGGTTGTTAATGAGTGTTATGCTGTAGTTGGAGCAGAATATGGTATAAAAGATATTGATTATATTATTAACAGTTGTATCGGAGTAAGCACTGTTGAGACTAAGGCATTTTGTCGTAAGGTGTTGGGAGAAGAATTTCCAGTAGATGAGATGTATGAGAAGATAAGAGAAATGGTCAATGTAAGGTTGGCAGAAGGTGGAATGCCGGTAAAACCAGGTGTTTATCTTATGCTAGAATACCTAAAAACCAATAGATATCAAGTGGGATTAGCGTCCTCATCTTCTAGAAGAAGCATTATGCATCATATAGAAGCGGCTAATATGACAGAGTATTTTTCGGTTATAGTGGCTGGAGATGAAGTTGAAAAGGGAAAGCCGGAGCCTGATATATATCTTAAGGCTTTAGAAAAGATGAATCTTAAGGGGAAGACAGTTATTGCTTTTGAGGATTCTCCTAATGGCTTAAAGTCTGCTACTAGAGCAGGTATAAATGCTATAATGATTCCAGATCAGATACCATATAGTGAGGAATTAAAACCATACGTCTTTGAACGCTTTAATTCTATGACAGCAGCATTAGAAGCGTTAAAAAAGGGAGAAATAAGACCTTAATAAGTTTATACAAACTTATTAAGGTCTTTGTCGTATTCATAGTCGATTGACTTCAAGCTAGATGTTATAGAATCCTTGTCTAGATTCATATCTGTACATAAGTCATCTAATGAAGAATAAAAGTCTCTAAGTTTCATGTTTAAGAAGCTTAGTAGCATCATTGGGTCTTTAGGAACTGACATATTTAATCTCCTTTTATAATTATATCGGTCACATTCTATCACATATATTGATATATTACAAATATATTCAGATATATATTGAAAGTAACAAGAATATGGTGTATATTAAAAGTAATGGTTAGAAAAAAGAGGATGCTGTGTTAAATGGTGTGTGTTTAGGTACAAGGAGGTAGCTATGTATAGAGAAATATTAAACCAGCTAGCTGAGTGGAAGGACAAAGAAAATAGAAAGGTATTGTTATTGTCTGGTGGCAAGGGTGTAGGAAAGAGCTATACTTTATCAGATTTTGGAGCTGGATTTTTTGCTAATACATGTATATTTGATTTCAAAGAGCAGGAATATGTAAGATACCTTTTTGAAGGAGAGTTAGATAAAAATGTTATCTTAAAGAAACTTAGCGTGTCTTGTGGTGAAACACTTGTGCCAGGAGAAACACTGCTTGTTTTTGAAAATGTGGATATGCTTGAAAATTCTAGCGAAATCGTAGCGTATATTTGCGGACAAATGGAAGAATATCATGTAGCAATTACATTAATGCGCTTGGAAGAAAACTTCTTAAAGGCTAATAGAGAGTTAGAAAATAAGCTTGATATAATCAATATTTATCCTCTTAGTTTTAGTGAATTTCTTATAGTCAATAAAGAGAATAGCTTTTGTGATAGAATAGCAAATCAAGCAAAGGAGCCACTGACTAAAATGGAATTAGAAAAGCTTGATTATTATATGAAGGTTTATCTTGTGGTAGGTGGTATTCCAAGTGTAGTAAAGGAATTTGTAGAGACTGGAAGTCTTGAACCGGTTGAAACTATGAAGGCAAAGATTTTGATGGGGATGGTAGAAGAGATAGAAAGTGTTTCACCACCAGTTTTGGCTAAGAAGATAAAGCAGGTTTTTGAAAGTATTCCGGCTCAGTTAGAAAAGGATAATATGAAGTTCCAGTATGGTATGGTTAAGTTGACTGCCAGAGCTAGAGAATATAAGGAGGCTGTAGAATGGCTTATTGATAATAAGTTTGTAACACCTCTTTATCGTGTGAAAGAACCGACAGCTCCACTTTTTACTAAGCAAGATGATAAGTCTTTTGAAATGTATGTAAGTGATATAGGATTGCTAGTATCTATGTTTGGTTTAACTCTTGATGATATAGAAAAAGAGGATTCTCCATTTATGATGAGGGGGCAGGCTCTTATTAAGCAGTATATTTATGGAGAGTTACTTCACAATCCTAATGTGAATGATATATATTATTGGATTTCAGAAGCGACTGCGAAAATTGAATTCTTATTCCAAGATTCAGATGTTGTTATTCCTATAGAGGTGAATTTGGATTTAAATGAAAAAGCGCAGAGTCTTAAGGTGTATAAGAGTAAGTATAATGTACCTATGGCAGTTAGAATATCTAAGGATAAGATGGGAATGACAAAGGATATGCTTACATTGCCGATGTTTTCAATTTGGAATTTATAATTGTAAAAAGAAGCTTGTATAGAAACTTTGATTGATAACAAATAAGGCGACAGGATTGAACCTGTCGCCTTATTTTTGATGATTTATGATATAAAATCAATTTATCTATCGTTAATATGTGTGTATGGAACGTGAGGTGCAACATTCATATATGCTGGACGAATAATCTTACCAGCGTTAATAAGTTCCTCAATACGATGTGCGCTCCAACCTGATATACGAGAAATAGCAAATATAGGTGTATATAACTCTGTTGGAAGACCAAGCATGCTATATACGAAACCGCTGTAGAAGTCTACATTGGCACTTACGCCCTTGTACATCTTTCTTTTTGCTGAGATAACTTCAGGAGCAAGACGCTCAACAGCAGAGTAGAGGGCAAATTCCTTATGCATTCCCTTTTCTTCTGAAAGACTTTCTACAAAGCTCTTTAAAATCTTTGCTCTAGGATCAGATAATGAGTAAACAGCATGACCCATACCATAGATTAAGCCGGATTTATCAAAAGCTTCCTTGTTAAGAAGTTTGTTAAGATAATCCTTAACTTCATCTTCATCTTCCCAATTCTTAATATTTACTTTCATATCTTCAAACATCTGAACAACCTTGATGTTAGCACCACCATGCTTTGGTCCCTTGAGAGAACCTAAAGAAGCAGCAACTGTTGAATATGTATCAGTTCCAGATGATGAAACAACGTGATTTGTAAATGTTGAGTTATTACCGCCACCGTGCTCAGCATGGATAATAAGAGCGATGTCTAAAATCTTTGCTTCAAGTGGTGTGTACTTCTGATCTGGGCGAAGAGTATATAAAATATTCTCAGCTGTAGATAAATTTGGATCAGGAGTATGGATAATTAAACTCTCGCCATCGTGAAAGTGCTTATATGTTCTGTAGCCATATACTGAAAGTAATGGGAATAAAGATATAAGCTGAAGACTCTGGCGAAGTACATTAGGTATAGAAATATCGTCTGCTGATTCATCGTAAGAATAGAGAGTAAGTACGCTTCTAGCTAATGTGTTCATCATATCACGGCTAGGAGCCTTCATAATGATATCTCTAACAAAGCTTGTTGGTAATGTACGATACTTTGCAAGTATCTGGTTGAAGTTTGTAAGCTCCTCCTTAGTTGGTAACTTACCAAAGAGAAGAAGATATGTAACTTCTTCAAAGCCAAAACGGTCATCCTTTATAAAACCATCTACTAAGTCATATAGATCGTAGCCTCTGTAATAGAGGTGTCCCTCAGTAGGTGTTGAAACTCCATCCTTGGTAATATATGCCTCGATTTCACCTACTTCAGTAAGTCCGGTGAGAACGCCGTGGCCATTTAAGTCTCTAAGACCGCGCTTTACTTCGTACTTGTCATATAAAGCTGGGTCAATAGTACTTTCTTGACATTTGTTTGCAAGTGCCAAGATATCAGGTGTAATCTCTGAATAATTAATATCTGACATGTAAAACCTCCTCCTATTATTTGTTTGTTTAAATATATCTACCCTAGATTACCAATTTAAACAAACACATCAGTATTGTAAGTTTACCACAATGTGAAGGAAGTCACAAGCAAAAACTAAAAAAACACGGTAAATTCATATTTTGTGTGGAGTTATTTTGGAAAATGTGATATACTTAATCTATATGTTTTTTGTTATTAATGATAGCAGATTTGTTTATTATATAACAATAGTACGGAGGTAGAACAAGTGGATTTATTTGAATATATGAGAAGTAGCAATATGGATAAAGAGTCTCCACTTGCGTCTAGACTTAGACCTGCGACTTTGGAGGAGGTTGCAGGACAGAAGCATATTATTGGCAAGGATAAGCTTTTGTATAGAGCTATCAAGGCAGACAAGATAAGTTCTGTTATATTTTATGGTCCTCCAGGAACAGGAAAAACTACATTGGCTAAAGTTATAGCTAATACAACTAGTGCTGAATTTAAGCAGATTAATGCAACTATTGCAAATAAAAAGGATATGGAAGAAGTTGTGGAAGGGGCAAAAGCTTCTTTAGGTATGTATGGCAAGAAGACTATTTTATTCATTGATGAGATTCATCGATTTAATAAGAGTCAGCAGGATTACTTGTTGCCATTTGTTGAAGATGGTACCTTGATTTTGATTGGAGCAACTACAGAGAATCCATATTTTGAAGTGAATAACGCTCTTATTTCTAGATCTATTATATTCGAGCTAAAGCCTTTAGATAGGGGGGATATAAAGGAGCTTATATATAGAGCTGTCAATGATGATAAAAAGGGAATGGGGTCATACGGAGCAGTTATAGATGAAACAGCGGCAGATTTCCTTGCAGATATATGTGGTGGAGACGCAAGAATGGCGCTTAATGCAGTAGAACTGGGTATTCTTACTACAGATAGAGGCGATGACGGCAAGATACATATTACATTAGAGGTAGCTGAGCAGTGTATACAAAAGAGAGCTGCAAGATACGATAAAGATGGGGATAATCACTATGACACTGTTTCTGCCTTTATTAAGAGCATGCGTGGATCCGATGTTGATGCGGCACTTTATTATCTTGCTAGAATGCTTTATGCAGGAGAAAGTGTGACATTCATTGCAAGAAGGATAATTATATGTGCTTCGGAAGATGTGGGATTGGCGGATCCGCAAGCATTAGTTGTGGCAAATGCTGCGGCTCAGGCGGTGCATAATATAGGTATGCCGGAGGCGAGAATAGTTTTAGCACAGGCAGTAGCTTATGTTGCATCGGCACCAAAAAGTAATGCGGTATATAAAGCTATAGATGAAGCACTTATGTATGTTAAGAATAATCCAGCAGGACCAATTCCGGCACATTTGCAGGATGCACATTATAAAGGTGCAGCAAAGCTTGGTCATGGTCTTAACTATAAGTATGCCCATGACTATAAGAATCATTATGTGGTGCAGCAGTATATGCCAGATGGAATGGAAGATGTAAGTTTTTATAGACCAACAGAAAATGGATATGAGGCTGATATTATTAAACATTTAGAGAGAATACGAAAGGAAGCAGAGTAGACAGATGAGGGAAACGATTGAAAAACTGGCTAGAGGCGTAATTGAATATGATTTACCTGTTTTAGAAGCATCTGTTTCTGAAATTGATAAAAAGGTTCGTTCTGAGAAGGCCTTTAGAAGTAGCTTTACCGTATTTTCTAGCAACGGGATGAGTCTTAAGGGGTTTGTATATTCAACTAATGAAAATATTATTATTGAAGATAAAACTTTTAGTGGAAATAAACAGGAGATTAATTTTTCTGTAGCTACAGAATATATTAATGATGGCGATGAAGTAGTTGGTGAGATTTATGTGGTAAGTAATGGTGGGGAACTATCTATACCAGTTAAGATTAAAGTGGAATCAGTTAGTTATACTACTTCTATTGGAGAACTTAAAAATTTATTTCATTTTGCAAATTTAGTTCAAATGAATTATGACGAGGCATTAAACATATTTAAGTCTGATGATTTTGCTCATATTTTTTTACAGGATGACTTTTATCTTTTATCTATGTATGAGGGTTTGAAAAAGTCAAAGTCTATTAATATTGCTATGGAAGAATTTCTTGTGTCAGCAAACAAAAAACAACCTACTAGGATTGCAATATCACAAAATAATAAGCAATATGATATGGTTACAGAAGATGAGGGAGATACTATCATTATCTCTAAGGAAAACTGGGGCTATATTGAGATAGATATAATTGTTAAAGATGAATTTATAAGTGTTTCTAAGAATAGAATTACATCAGATGATTTTGCAGGAAGTAATTATGAGTTTGCGTTCCAAATAAAGAAGGATAAGCTTCATGCGGGAAATAATTATGGAGTTATTGAGTTTGTTACAAAAACACAAAGGGAAAGACTTGTAATAAGCGCTATAAGACCAAGTACTGGGGATGATATAAATAAACAATATGATGTGAGTATAAGAGATATATATAGAAAATATATTGATTTTAGAGTTCACCGTATAGATATGGATAAGTGGGCCGATGATACCTTAGATATAATAGAGCGAATGAGAAGTACTAGCGATAAATCAGTTTTTTTAAAGCTTTTACAGGCTCAGGTGTGTGTTTCTAAGGGAATGGAGAAGGATGCGTCTTGGTTATTAGAAAGCGCAGCGGAAGAATTATTTGAAAATGGTAATAGAGATACAGAGCTCTATTGTTATTATCTATATGTTAGAACTATACAGAAGAGAAATCCAGATTTTACAGAGGAAATGATAGAAAAGATAAAGCAAATCTATGCAACACGCAATGATAGCTGGATGATTTTATGGATTTTATTTTATCTGGATGAAAGCTATGATAATAATTTAAGTATTAAGCTTGCCAGAATAAAAGAAAAATTTTTACAGGGAATGAGTTCACCTATAATGTATTACGAGGCTGCGACTATTTTTATTGAATCACCAGAATTTTTAAGAGTTTTGGATAGTTTTGAGTTACAGGTGTTGAATTTTGCTAGTAGAGAAGGAATTATTTCTAAACAGCTTGCTATTCAGGTAGCAGAGCTAGCTATGACAGTAAAGACATTCAATAAATTGTTATTTTCTATACTAGCGGAATTATATGATATGTATGGAACGAAGCATATTTTGTCTGCAATAGTTAGTATGCTTATTAAAGGAAATAAGACAGAGAGTAAATATTTCTTCTGGTATGAAGAGGCTGTAAATGAGGAGATTAAGCTTACAAGCTTATATGAATACTTTATGTATAGCTTACCAGATGATTATAATAGACCATTACCGCAGCTTGTAACTTTGTATTTTGGCTACAATAGTGGAATATCTAATGATAAGCTTGCAGTGGTTTATGAAAATGTAATCAGATATAAGGATGAGCAGGAGCAGATTTATAGATCAAATCAAAGTCAGATGGAGAGATTTGCATCTAAAAGTTTAGAGGCGGGTCTTATAGACGAGCATTATGCATCTGTTTATGAGGAAGTATTAAAAAAGGCTATGATTACCAATGAGACAGCGGTAATGTTGCCGAAACTGTTAAATACTTACCTTGTTGAAGTAGGACAAGACAATATTAAAGAAATTGAGATTGTTCACAAAGAGACTAAAGAAAGCAAAATTTATCCAGTTGTTAATCATAAAGCTTATGTTCAGATATATACAGAGGATGCGGCTGTTATTTTTGTCGATGTAAAAGGCGTTAGATATGGCAAATCAGTGAAATATTCGCTTAAAAAGTTGTTAGATATGGAGCAGTATTTAGATTTGTGTTTTGAGATGAAGCCAGATGATGGTTTGCTTATTCTATATACAGCTGATAGATATTTGAAGTACAGAAAACAGCCGGATAAGGCCATTGGCGTATTGAGAGATTTAGTTAAGCTAGATAATGTAAAGCCAGAGTACAAGATATATGTGGAAAGGGAGATTATCAATTATTATTCTTCTAATTATGATTTTGATATTGTAGATGAATATTTGATGGTAGTTGATGGCGATAGTCTGCTTACAAAATCAAGAATTAAGCTTATAGAGCTTATGATAATGCGTGGAATGTATGAGCGAGCTTATGAGTTTATGAAGAAATATGGATATTCTATCATTGACCCAGCTAGAGTGCTTAGATGTGGCTCTAAACTTATTGAGAGCAAGGAATTCGAAAAAGATGAATTGCTTGTTGATATGGTTATGTATGCATATCGAAAAGGTAAGTATAATGAGAATGTCTTAAAGTATTTAGGTGCATATTTTGAAGGTGCTACAAAGGAATTGTATGACTTGTGGAGTTCTTGTAATGCATATGATTATGCTAATAGAAAGTTAGAGGAAAATCTTATTGCTAGCATTCTATTTACAGGAGCAAAGGCAGCTCATATAGGTGCTGTATATGAAATGTATCAGTCAAAGGGTGCAAGTGAGAAGATCAGAAGAGCATATCTGTTCACTAAGGCGTATGAGTATTTTGTTAAAGAACAGGTAGTTGATGAAAGCTTATTTAAGTATATAGAAAAAGATATATATTTGGATAATCCTATTCATGACATATGTAAATTAGCATATGTAAAGTATAATTCTGCAAAGGATGAATTGACTGAGAAGCAAAGGGATATGTGCAGAGACATAATCTTTGATAGTGTTAAGCAAGGAAAATACTTTAATTTCTATAAAAAGTATGAGAAGTATTTTGCGTTGCCAGTTGTTATGCAGGATAAGACTATAATTGAATATCATACAAATCCTAAAAACAGGGTAACTATTCATTATTTAGTAGGAGAAGATAATGGAGGTTCTCATAATTATATATCTAAAGAGATGAAGGATGTATGCAATGGTGTATTTGTTATGGGATTTGTTGTGTTCTATGGTGAAGAGATTCACTATTATATAACAGAGGAATCTATGGGCGAACAGACCATAACAGAGAGTGCTGGACTTACATTGAGTGATGAAGAGAACATCAAGGATGATGGTAGGGATAGCAGATATACTATGCTTAATGATATTATGATGGCTTATGAAATGAAGGAAAACAGTACATTGTCAGAACTTGCTACAGAATATATGATAAAGACGAAGCTAGGTGAGATGATATTTAAGACAAAATAGTGTGAGATGAGGAACGATATGGAAGTTAATACACAGCAAAACTTAATAAGAACAACTGCTATGGGTATAGATATTTCGTCAGATTATACTCAGATTAGTTATGTCTGTAAGGGAGAGAAT
>JAFOCU010000423.1 GCA_017381055.1 Lachnospiraceae bacterium | reverse complement strand
TTTAAAGGCGAAAAAACACTTGAGGACATTGTTACATATGCAAAGGATTTTGACGTAAAGGTAATTGCGTCAAATCATGATTTTTGCAAGACACCGGATAAGGAAGAGATAAAGAGACGACTTTTTCTTATGAAAGAGAAGGGGGCTCATGTATCCAAGATAGCTGTTATGCCACAGAATGCAGCAGATGTTTTGACATTACTTTCTGCTACAGAGGAACTACATAGAGAATATAATGATATTACGATTATCACAATGTCTATGGGACAGCTTGGTGTGGTAAGCCGTATAAGTGGTGGCGTATTTGGCTCAGCTATGACATTTGGTGCAAGAAATTCAGAGGCTGCATCAGCACCAGGTCAGGTTGAAGTAGGAGCGCTTAAGGAAATTATGGATAAAATTTCAAAAAAATAGTTGAAAAATAGTATGTATTATTATAAAATGAATTCAGATTATGCTAACTAATCACAAGAAAGCTTGCCATAAGGAAAAGCATTGTGAAGATAGCGATATATTTCAGGAGGAAAGATAATGATTACAGCAGGTGATTTTAGAAACGGTATCACAATAGAAATGGATAACAATATCTACCAGATTATTGAGTTCCAGCATGTTAAGCCAGGTAAGGGTGCTGCTTTCGTTAGAACAAAGCTTAAGAGCGTTACAGGTAACGGTGTTATTGAAAAGAGTTTTAGACCAACAGAGAAGTTCCCACAGGCTCGTATCGATAGAAGAGAGATGCAGTACTTATATTCAGATGGTGATTTATTCAACTTCATGGATACAGAGACATATGAGCAGATCGCATTAACAGAGGATGCTGTTGGCGATGCATTAAAGTTCGTAAAAGAGAACGAGATGGTTAAGGTTTGTTCACACAATGGCAACGTATTTGCAATTGAGCCACCATTATTTGTTGAGCTTGAGATTATTGAGACAGAGCCAGGTTTCAAGGGTGATACAGCTACAGGTGCTACAAAGCCTTCAACAGTTGAGACAGGTGCTACAGTTTATGTACCATTATTCGTAGAGACACACGATGTAATTAAGATTGATACAAGAACAGGTGAATACCTTTCACGTGTGTAGTGTAAACAACGAGTCAAGATAATTAAGAGATATCACATATATGTGATATCTCTTTTTTTATCTTGACGAGTGTACATTATGAGCTACGAAGGACAAAGTCCGAGAGTAGCGAATAATGCGATTACGAGAGTGCAAAGCACGAAGTAATCGGTTTACACGTATAGTGAAGCTACGAAGGACAAAGTCCGAGAGTAGCGAATAATGCGATTACGAGAGTGCAAAGCACGAAGTAATCGGTTTACACGCAATTGTGTGCAAGTGTTGACTTTCCGTCATTCTTGAGGTAATATGTCTATATCTTATTTTATTTAATTTCAAATAATCATTTTAACCCCAAAAGATTAATGGAATACTTAAATTTTTGCGAAAAGGTGAAGCTTAAGCTTCAGGAACTTGTTGAAGAGGGTGCCACTGTGCGCATACAGAAGGTGCTTAAGAATAATAATGTTGTAAGATATGCAGCAATTATTACCGAGAGGAACAGCAGAATTTCTCCGTCTATTTATCTTGAAAATTTTTATAGTGATTATATAAATGGCAGGTCGTTGTCTGATGTATGTGAAGAAGTATTAAATCTTCATAATAAACATAAAGATGGAGTTTCATTTAATTTTGATGACTATTTCAATTACGATTATGTTAAGGATAAGCTTTATATTAAGATTATTAACAAATCTAAAAATGAGGAATTTTTAAAAGGCGTTCCTTATAAAGAATTCTTTGATTTGGCCGTTATCTGTTATATTTCTCTAGAGGAAGCAGAAAATGGACATGCTACAATAACTGTAAACAATAGAAATCTTGAAATTTGGAATGTTACAAAAGAGCATGTATTTGAAACCGCATTTAATAATTCTTATGAAAATATGCCACCGACATTAGAGAAAATGACAACTGTAATGAGGGATTTATTGATAGAAAAATCAGGCTCTATATATAATGATGAAGTAAGTGAGCAAATCGATAATGCAATTGAAATAATGGAGAAAAATAGTGACTATGATATTTACGTTCTTACAAATAGTATAAGGCTAAATGGGGCTCATTATATTACTGATGAAGACTACTTAGTAGATTTTGCAAATAGCGTTAATAGTGATTTATATATTTTACCAAGTAGCATACATGAACTTTTGATTATACCGATGTCTTGTGGATTAAAGAAGGAAGAACTTATAAAGATGGTACGAGACATAAATTCCACTGAGCTTAGTCAAGGAGAGGTTCTATCGGATAATATATATGAAGTATATAGAGATAGGGGGATCTGTATGTGGGAATGCACCTAGCTGGAATCGAACCAGCATCTCACCCTCCGGAGGGGTGCGTTATATCCATTAGACTATAGGTGCCAAGCTCACTAATTATACACTTTATTTTTGCTTTAGCGCAATAGTTTGTTGATTTTTTTATAATTATTTGATAGAATAAGCTTGAACTGTTTAATTATCGAGAACTATTTTATTTTGCAATAAGGTTGGGAGAAATCAATGAAGAATAAATATACAAAAAAGAATAATAAAAATAAATCCAATGAGCAAGGCAAGTTTCAAGAAGTTGATATAGTAGACGAAATTTTAATGGATGAAACCTATGAAGATGACGACTTAATAGAAGAAGTTGTAATAGAGGATGATTCTATAGAGGATGTTAATACAGATAGTGATTCTAATGAGGATAGTTTCATAGACGAAATAGATATTTTGTCAGAAGAGCTTGATGAAGATATGGCTAGTAGATTATCGTTGTATGATATAGAAGATGATGACGATGAAGAGGAAGATATAAAGGAATTTATTAGTCGTGACTATGATGTGGTTGCGGAAAGTAGAAGACGAGTTAATCAGCCTGGTAAAAGAAAGTTTGAGGATGGTAAAAAGTCAAAGCGCGAGAAAGCTGAAAAAGAAAAGAAGCCAAAGCGTGAAAAGGTTGCTAAGGAAAAGGTAACTGATGAGACAAAGGCAAACTTTATTCAGCCATTATGGGAGAAGTGGATTGCCGTATATAGTAAGTATACTATGCAGATTTTGTATGGAACACTTGGTGTGTTAGCGACTATTTTACTTATAACAATTATTGTGTTGCCAAAAGATAAAGTAAATGGTGATATAAAGGATGATGCGACATCAGGTCAGAAGTTAACACAAGATTCTACTGAGGAAGAATCAACAGATGCTCAGATTTCAGTAGCAGACCTTAAGGTGGAAGCTGAGGATTCTGAAATTCATAAGTTAATTGTTAATTTCATTGATGCAGAAAAAATGAAATGTGATGTTGAGCTTGCAAAGACATATTTAGATAATACAACTAATTATGCTATTAGTGATTATATCACTACGCATCAGAGATATGTTGATGCATATCATAATGTGAAATGTTATAAATTTGATTTCATAGATGGCATGTATTATGTGTTTGTTTCTTATGAAATTAAGTTCAAAAATATTGAGACATCAGATATTAGATGTCAAGAATTCGTTGTAAAATATGACAGTGAACAAAAGAAGTATTTTGTGCATAATATATTAGAAACAGAAAAGGCTGATTTGTTTATTGCAGCCAATGCACCGGAAATACAAGCGTTAAGTGAAGATGTTAATACTCGTCATAATGAAGCGATAGCTAAGGATGATAAGTTAAAAACAGTTGTAGATCTTATTAATCAGATGTTTAATACTACAGAACAGCCAACTGCTGAGACTACAACACCAGCTAATTAAGTAAAGGATAAAGTCCATTTAGTAAGTAAGTTGCTAGATGGACTTTTTTTGTATTTGACTGAGTTATATATAAAATAAAAAATTTAGTGCGTTAAAGCAAAAAATACTTGAACTACAAAAAAAGATGTATTATAATAAGCAACGGATAAAAATTTGAAATTATTAAGTGCCTTTATTGGCGCTAATGAGGAGGAAAAAAATATGTCATATGTAGATGAGGTAATTGAGTTAGTTGTAAAGCAGAACCCTTCTGAGCCAGAGTTTCATCAGGCTGTTAAGGAAGTATTAGAGTCTTTACGTCCAGTAGTTGATGCTAACGAGGAAAAGTTTAGAAGAGAAGCGTTACTTGAGAGAATCGTTAATCCAGAGAGACAGCTTAAGTTCCGTATTCCATGGGTAGATGATAAGGGTCAGGTACAGGTAAATACAGGTTACAGAGTACAGTTTAATAGCTCAATTGGACCATATAAGGGAGGTCTTCGCCTTCATCCATCAGTAAACCTTGGTATTATTAAGTTCTTAGGTTTCGAGCAGGTATTTAAGAATTCCTTAACAGGTCTTCCAATTGGCGGTGGTAAAGGTGGTTCAGACTTCGATCCTAAGGGAAAGAGTGATAGAGAAGTAATGGCATTCTGCCAGAGCTATATGACAGAGCTTTGCAAGTATATTGGAGCAGATACAGACGTTCCAGCTGGTGATATCGGAACAGGTGCTAGAGAAATTGGTTACCTTTTCGGTCAGTATAAGAGAATTAAGGGTGTATACGAAGGCGTATTAACTGGTAAGGGCTTATCTTACGGTGGTTCTCTTGCAAGAAAGGAAGCTACAGGTTACGGCTTACTTTACTTCACAAAGGAAATGTTAACTGCTAATGGTATGGATATCGCTGGTAAGACAGTTGCAGTTTCAGGTGCTGGTAATGTTGCTATTTACGCAGCAGAGAAGGCTACTGAGATGGGAGCAAAGGTTGTTACATTATCAGATTCAACAGGTTGGATTTATGATGCTGAAGGTATCGATATTGAAGCTGTTAAGGAAATTAAGGAAGTTAAGAGAGCTAGACTTTCAGAGTACAAGAATTATAGACCAAACGCTGAGTATCATGAAGGTAAGGGTGTATGGACAGTTAAGTGTGATATCGCTCTTCCATGTGCTACACAGAACGAGTTATTAATCGACGATGCTAAGGCACTTGTTGCTAACGGATGTAAGGTTGTTGCAGAAGGTGCGAATATGCCTACAACAATTGAAGCAACAGAGTACTTACAGAACAATGGTGTTATCTTTGCACCAGGTAAGGCAGCTAATGCAGGTGGTGTTGCTACTTCAGCTCTTGAGATGTCACAGAACAGCGAGAGACTTAGCTGGACATTTGAAGAGGTTGATGCTAAGCTTCAGAGAATTATGGTTGATATCTTCCATAACCTTGATGCAGCAGCTAAGAAGTACGGTTTTGATGGCAACTATGTAGTAGGTGCTAACATCGCTGGTTTCGAAAAGGTTGTAGATGCTATGTTAGCTCAGGGTGTTTGCTAATTATAGGTTAATATAACTTTTAGAAGGTCATTGTACATTTGTGCAATGACCTTTTTATATGCCTTAAATTGTTGAAATTCTTATTAAAATGTGGTATAATACATTAAATTAATGACGGTGGAATTTAATAAGGGTTGGTTGCATTATATCTAAGGAGGTTTGTGTATTGATAAGTAAAGATAAAGACATCAAGAACATAGAAATTGAAACAGATAAAGATAATAAGAAAGGTGACAAGGCAGGTATGTCAAAGGAGGAAATTGCTTTAAAGAAGGCAAAGGAAAAAGAAGAGAAAGCCTTAAAGAAGGCAAAGGCTAAGGAAGAAAAAGCCGCAAAGAAAGCAAAAGCTAAGGAAGAAAAAGCTATAAAGGAAAAGGAGGCAAAGGAAAAAGCTCCAAAGCCACAAAAGGCAGATAATAAGAAAAAAGAAAAAGCAGAGGATAAGAAAACTGCTAAAAAGGCTGATAAGAAATTAAGTAAAAAAGCTAAAGTTAAAGCAGAGAATGGTGAAACATCAGTTGCTAAGAAGGAATCAAAGTTTAATTTTAGACTTACTGGAAAGATACTTGGTATTGTTACAG
>JAFOCU010000422.1 GCA_017381055.1 Lachnospiraceae bacterium | reverse complement strand
TTGCACCAGGATAATATACGAATTTACCTGTTTCCTTCTGATACATATTAAAGCCTAAAATATCAGCTGGCATAACATCCGGTGTAAACTGCATTCTTCTATCAACCAATGACAATGCCTTAGAAAACGCAATAGCAAGAGTAGTTTTACCTACACCTGGCACGTCCTCTATAAGTATATGTCCGCCCGCCAATATAGCCGCAAACACTTTACTTATACAATCATCCTTACCTGTTATGGCTTTTTTCACTTCACTTAAGACCTTATCAACATTCACATTATTCCCCATATGTCTTCTCCTTTATAAAAAGGCTGAAAAGTTATTCACCTTTCAGCCATACTAACTTATTTACCTGCCTTTTTAGCAGCCTTAGCCGCTTCCTTAGCAGCAAGCTTCTCAGCCTTAAGCTGTGCTTTTCTCTTCTTAGGATCTGTCTCTACGATAGGTCCTCTAATTCTCTTAGCACTAGTTACGTAAATACCACTAACTGATGCCTTAACCTCCTGCTTTGGAGCAAGTGTCTCAAATACCTTAGCATCACAGATAAGTGACATAACTCTTGGACCAACCTTAACCTTAAGAATAGGTAACTTAGCACGTCTTAAGTACTTAGGTGTCTGTTCTGTAACAATCTTAGGTAAACCAGCCTCTGAAAGCTTCATTCTCTTCATATCTATAATGAAGAAATTCATAGTCTGAGCAGCTGCATCAATTGACGCCTGGCTAGCTTCCTGCTTCTTCTGCATCTTTCTTCCAACGAAGTATAATGCAATAAGAATACCTACAATAACAGCTAAAATTATAAGTAAAACAATTAAAAATGTCGGCATTTTTTTCCTCCCATATCCTTACATACTTTAGTAAATTTTATCCAACTTATTTTATCACTCTAGCTTATAAAAAACAATGACTTTTTATACAAGCTCTTTATTTTTCATAACCATTTCCTTAACTATATCATGAACATGAGCACCAAGATGCTTCTTCTCTTCCTTTGATAATTCAGTAACTTCTATTGGCTTACCATATTCGATAATTACATGAGCCTTCTTTACTCTTGGCTTATGATCCTCAAAACAAGCACTAGAATTATTTATAGCAACAGGAATTATAGGCGCTCCACTCTTCTCAGCAAGCTTAAAACTTCCCTCTTTAAATTCAATCATTGCATCATCTGTTTTAGCTCTTGTTCCTTCTGGATAGATAAACATTGAAATGCCATTTTTCATCTGATCAACGCCCTGAAGAATAGTCTTTAAACCTTCCTTAATATTGTCTCTATCAAGGAATAAACAATTCACAAGCTTCATCCAGTGATTAAGAAATGGATACTTCTTCATCTCTTTCTTAGACACGAAGCCCATAAGTGGTGGAAGAAGCGAATAGTTAATAAGTATATCAAATATACTTCTATGATTTCCTACATACAATACTGCTCTATCCTTTGGTACATTTTCAAGACCTATAATCTCAATCTTTGTTCCTGCTATAAATAAGCAAACTCTAAGTACATTTTGAACTATTGCGTAACTAATTCTAGCCTTAGCTTTTTTACTAAATAATCCAATGATAAATAAAATAAAAAATAATAATATACTAGAAATAAAAAACAGACCTATAAACAAACATATTAATATCAGTCTTATCATAAAATATTCTCCTTTATTTTCATGGCGAGCTCCTTAGATAAACTTTCAAATATAAATAGAACTCTCTAAAAAACTCTTATACACTAGAAGTAGTATACACAATCCTACCAAAATTTACAATAATTTTTGACTTAACAGTTAAAATGGTATAAGATAGTTCATAAGATATTTTTTGTTGACACGTAATAAGAAATACACACATATCTAATTTCTTATTAGCCATAATTTAATTTACAATTATATATATTATTAGGAGGCTTACTATGGCACGAAATCTTACCTTACTTACAGACCTTTATCAGCTTACAATGATGCAAGGATACTTTAAGAACAATATTAATAAACGTGTAATCTTTGACTTATTTTATAGAACTAATCCATCTGGTGGTGGATATGCCATCACATGTGGCTTAGAGCAGGTTATTGAATATATAAAAAATCTTCGCTTCACATATGAAGACATCGAATATTTACGTGGTCTTTCAATATTTGATGAAGACTTTTTAACATACCTTAGCTCCTTCCATTTCTCTGGTGATATCTATGGTATACCAGAGGGTACAGTAGTATTTCCAAAGGAACCTCTTATCAAGGTTATCGCACCAATTATGGAAGCGCAGCTTATAGAGACATCTCTATTAAATATCGTTAATCATCAAAGTCTTATCGCTACAAAAGCTGCTAGAGTATGCTATGCAGCCAAGGGCGATGGTGTTATGGAATTCGGTCTTAGACGAGCTCAGGGTCCTGACGCTGGTATCTACGGTGCAAGAGCCGCTGTTATTGCAGGTTGTGTCGGTACATCCAACGTCCTTACAGGCAAGCTTTGGAATATGCCAATCAAAGGAACTCACGCTCACAGCTGGATAATGAGTTTCAAGGATGAATACACAGCCTTCAAGACTTACGCAGACCTTTATCCACATGCATGTATTCTTCTTGTGGATACTTATGATACACTTCACTCAGGTGTTCCAAATGCTATAAAGGTATTTACAGAGCTTCGCGAAAAGGGAATTGAACTTAAAAATTATGGTATCAGATTAGATAGTGGTGACCTTGCTTACCTTTCTAAGAAGGCACGTGTTATGTTGGATGAAGCCGGCTTTACAGATGCTATAATCTCAGCTTCTAGCGATTTAGATGAATACTTAATAGACAGCTTAAAGGCTCAAGGAGCTAAAATTACTTCTTGGGGTGTAGGAACAAATCTTATCACCTCAAAGGATTGTCCAGCCTTCGGTGGTGTATATAAGCTCGCAGCTATTTGGGATAACGAAAAGGATGACTTCATCCCTAAGATTAAGCTATCAGAAAATACAGCTAAGATTACAAATCCAGGAAACAAAACAGTTTATAGAATATATGATAAGGAAACAGGAATGCTTAGAGCAGACTTAATCTCCTTAGCTGACGAAACATTTAATGAAAATGAAGATTTAACTATCTTTGATCCAGTGGAAACTTGGAAAAAGACAACCTTACAGGCTGGCTCCTATACAATAAGAGAGCTCCCTGTTCAAATATTCAAAAATGGTATCTGCACCTACGAATCACCTTCTATCGAAGAGATTTGTGCATACTGCAAAAAAGAACAAGAAACACTTTGGGAGGAAGCTCGAAGACTTGTAAATCCTCATAAGGTTTATGTGGATTTATCTGACAAACTATTTGATATGAAAAAGAAATTACTTTCGGAGTATAGTAGATAATTTTATTTTATCAAAATTTGCATTATTTACATTGGCAATTTACTCGATTGTTCTGCCAATTTTTTCTCTTGTGATTTTACACGACGTTCCAATTTTTTTATATCTTCAGAAGGCGGTAATTCTTCTGGTTTTATACCACGTTGACCAAGCATCTCGCGTACAGAAAGATTATTTTGCACATGTTCACCTGCAATGGCACTTTCGCCTTGCAGGTCTTTTTCTTCCAC
>JAFOCU010000421.1 GCA_017381055.1 Lachnospiraceae bacterium | reverse complement strand
CTCAAACTCAGCTCTTCTAGCTCTAATCGGAGCAAGTTCCTCCTGCATTACATTGTTTAAGAACTTCTTAACCTTAACATCTCCAAGACCACCTCTGCTGTAATGATCCTTAAGCTCCTGTAAATTAGCATAATCAGGAAGATATTCAGCAAAATGCTCTGGCTTAGAAAATGCATCAAGATAATAAAATACAGTATTTCCTTCTACCTGACCTGGATCTTCAATTCTAATATGATTTGGGTCAGTATACATGCTCATTATCTTTGTCTTAACATCCTTCTCTGTATCAGAAAGATAGATACAGTTGTTAAGTGACTTACTCATCTTTGCCTTACCATCAGTACCTGGAAGTCTTAAGCAAGCCTTGTTATCTGGTAATAAAATATCTGGCTCAATAAGTGTATCGCCATATACTGAATTAAACTTTCTAACGATTTCCTTTGTCTGCTCAAGCATAGGAAGCTGATCTTCTCCAACAGGAACTGTTGTGGCCTTAAACGCAGTAATATCAGCAGCCTGGCTTATAGGATATGTAAAGAATCCTACAGGAATACTTGTCTCAAAATTTCTCATCTGAATCTCTGACTTAACAGTAGGATTTCTCTGAAGTCTTGATACAGTAACAAGGTTCATATAATAAAATGATAACTCACATAACTCTGGAATCTGCGACTGAATAAATAAATCAGACTTTGCAGGATCAAGTCCACATGAAAGATAATCAAGAGCAACCTCGATAATATTCTGTCTAATCTTTTCTGGATTATCAGCATTATCTGTAAGCGCCTGAGCATCAGCAATCATAATAAAAATCTTATCAAATTCTCCCGAATTCTGAAGCTCTACTCTGCGCTTCAATGAACCAACATAATGTCCTACATGTAATTTACCAGTAGGTCTATCTCCAGTTAATATAATCTTTTCTTTCTTCATAACAAACTTCCTCTTCAAATTTAATAAAACTATATAAAATAATAATAAAAAAGCTAATTTTAGTCAAGCTTTAGAGACAATTCTCCTCAATAATTCTATTGAGTTTTTCAATCTGTATAGGCTTTGTAAGGTAATCTGAAAAACCTTCTTTCATATATTCCTCTCTAGCACCCACAATAGCATTAGCTGTAAGTACAATTATCGGTGTATCTTTATTGATTGACTCTGTGTTTGCCTTATGCTTACGAATTGTTTCCACTCCATCCATTACAGGCATCATATGATCTAAGAACACAATATCATATTTATTTTCCTCAAGCATTTTCAAGCATTCCATTCCACTGTATCCCTCATCAATAACCATGTTAGAATTCTTCAAAAGCGCTTTGAAAATTTTAATATTTATGTTATTGTCATCAATCACTAACACTCTTATACCCTTAGCATCAATCACTCTATCATTATTCTCTTTTTTCTTTGTACAAGAATTTTTAATATCTCCTATAGGTGTGTCTTTAACAATTTTCTGTTCTAAAACAAAATGGAAATTACTACCTTTGCCATATTCACTTTCAACCAAAAGTTCACTACCCATAAGCTTAAGAAATTGAATTGTTATACTTATACCTAAACCTGTACCCTCTATATGACCACTATGATTTTCCTCTATACGCCTAAATTCTTCAAATAATCTTGGCATATCCTTCTTCTTAATTCCAACTCCAGTATCTCTTACTTGAAAATGTAGTCTTACCTTATCGCCTTCAGTTTCACCTGATAGCATACATTTAATAAATCCGTTCTCTGTATACTTTATCGCATTAGATAAGAGATTAACTAGCACCTGTCTAAGTTTTGTACTATCACCATATAAAACCGCTGGAATATTCTTATCCACATCCATAATCAATGGCAGTTTCTTGTTAGTTGCTCTAACATTAAGCATAGTATAAATATCATTAAGAAGGCTACCCAAATGATATTCTTCAGGTATTACTTCCATCTTGCCTTCTTCAATTTTTGATAAATCTAAAATTTCATTAACAAGACATAATAATACCTCTGACGCATTATCAATATCTGATGAATACTCTAAAATATTCTTTTCAGTACTTTCTCTTTCTATCATCTTGTTCATACCTATAATTGCATTTATAGGTGTTCTAATCTCATGAGACATTCTCGCTAAAAACTTACTCTTAGCTTCGTTTTTCTGCTCAATAGCTATAACTCTACTTCTTGACATTTTAACAATGTGGGAAATAAGCATAAAGAAACAGAACACTGCTACACCATATTTACTATATTTTTCCAAGTGTTCAGCTGTCGAAAAATAACTTCTCACAATATCACACATTGCACATATTCCAAGTATAAGTACAGCTACAAAATCCGGCCAAAAACTATTAGGATCTTTTCGCATATTAGAATCCCAAATCATTTTAATTGTTATCAAAATAGATACAAATAAAATACCATGAGAAAAAATAGCCATATTCATAAAATCAACAATATTGAACACTTGTAAAACAGTCTGTACAATTGCATTTACAATTGCACCAACCATAAGAAAATCTAACATCCTTGTTTTACTAGCTGCTACTCCTTTTGTAAAGTATGGAATATAGAACAACGGCATTAACATCAAAATAAAAAATACAAGTATAGAATACAATGTCTGATTGCCATAAAACAAATTCATAGCCTTAGTTTCTATACAATAATATACAAACGATAATATGCAATAAACGCATAAATACTCCATACCATCAGTATCCTGCTTATGTATCTTCTGAACTACAGTAAGTACAATGAATACAATGCCCGAAATAAGAATAACTATAGCACATGCAAATTTATGCAAATTTGAATTAAGCATATGCAATATAGAAACATCCCTATCTGCAAATGTTATCTTATCAATACAAGCACCATAATTATCATATGGTGACACTAATTCAATACTTATTTTGCCTTCCTTCAAATTATCAGGAATATCAATAAAATTAGTTACACTGCCAGGCGTTTTTCCAAAATCCCTATGGTCATTAACACCAAACTCATATATAACTTCGCCGTCAACAATAACTCTTACCTCTTTATCTGCTGTAAGTATAGACATTGTCTTACCATAAAAGCATGATGGCAAGGTGTTCTCAATAATAATCTTTTTATTTGCCTCACATTTCTCATAGTATGGCAATGTAATACTATCCTTGGTTCCATCCTCGCGGATAATAGTCCAATTTTCATTAAATGAAGTTATCTCTCCTCTAGACAAGGTCACATCATCGACCTTAAATGAGATTACTGAATATATAACAATAGCAAGCTGTACTAACAATACAACCCACGCAATCTTTTGCATTTTTTTCATAACATCCCACCATAAAACCTTTTAACAAAATATACCTTAAACATCATACCATATTTTTTATAAATAATACAGTATATTTGACAAATCTTTCGTGCCGTATTAAAATATAATTAATAGTAATTCGTGATTAATTCGCAGTTGTATAGCAACTACGATTATACTTAAATATGATGGGAGGGGTTTAATATGAAACTCACTTTTTGGGGCGCTGCCCATGAAGTAACCGGTAGTTGTCACATGATTTCCGTGGCTGACAAGCACATTCTTATCGATTGTGGCATGGAGCAAGGACCTGATATCTATAAGAATCAGGAGCTAACTGTTAATCCTGCTGATATTGACTGTGTATTACTTACACATGCTCATATCGATCACTCAGGATTACTTCCGCTTCTATGCAAAAACGGATTTTCCGGTGCTATTTATTCAACAATAGCAACCGCTGATTTATGTGGAATAATGTTAAAAGATAGTGCCCATATTCAGGAATTTGAAGCAAGTTGGCGTAATAGAAAGGCACAAAGAGCTGGAAAACCTGCTTATGAGCCAATATATACAATGGAAGATGCACTTACTGCTATCTCATTATTCGTACCATGTAAATATGATGAAAAATTTACTATTAATGATAATTTATCAATTAGATTTACAGATGTTGGTCATCTTCTAGGTTCTTCTGCTATCGAAGTTTGGGTAACAGAAGGCGAAGAAATGAGAAAGCTTGTATTTACAGGAGATTTAGGCAATCCTAATCAGCCTATTTTAAAGAATCCTAATACAGTTAGAGGATGTGATTATCTTGTTATCGAATCAACCTACGGCAATCGTGTACATTCAAAAGAAAAGATTGACCATTTAGCAGAATTGACAAGCGTACTTAGAGATACCTTTAGAAGAGGTGGAAATCTTGTTATTCCATCTTTCGCAGTAGGCCGTACTCAAGAGATTTTATATTTCATTCGTGAGATAAAAGAACGAAACATGTTACCAGAATATCCTGGCTTTAAAGTATATTTAGATAGTCCATTAGCAATCGAATCAACAAGTATCTTCTCAAAGAATAAATATGATTGCTTCGACGAGGATGCTCTAGCTCTCATTAGACAAGGCATTAATCCTCTTGTATTTGATGGGCTTATCACT